>CAXTNS010000239.1:2871-8856 GCA_964245465.1 uncultured Thermoanaerobaculia bacterium | reverse complement strand
TCAGATATCCTCCCTTTCATGAAGTCCCTTCTCTTTTTTCTGCTGATGGGATGGGCCGCATCCGCCTTTCCCCAGGAGCAGGCCATGCACCCCGTCTCCAAGAGCTTCGAGAAGACCGTCACCAGAAAGCTGAGCACCCGGTACCTCCTTTACCTGCCGGAGGGCTACGACGCGGACAAGGGCAAAGCCTGGCCGCTCGTGCTCTTCCTCCATGGATCGGGCGAGCGGGGATCGGACCTGAGCGCCCTCTCACGGCAGGGACTGCCGAAGCTCGCGGCCGACAGGCGCTTCCCTTTCATCCTCGTGGCGCCCCAGGTGTCGGAGGGGGAGGTGTGGTCGGCCGACGTCCTGGCCGAGTTGCTGGACGATCTCCAGGCCACCCTGCGGATCGATCCGGACCGGGTCTATCTGACGGGCCTCAGCATGGGAGCCTATGGGGCGTGGGACCTGGCCACGGCCCATCCGGAGCGCTTCGCGGCCATGGTGGTGATCAGCGGCGGCGGTAATCCCGTCGAGGTCTGCCGCCTGAAGGCCGTGCCCATCTGGATCGTGCACGGCCGCAAGGATGACGTCATCCCCGTGTCCTGGGCCGAGGAGCTCGCGCGCCGGCTCGAACGGTGCTCCGGAAAGGTGCGCGTGACGATCTACCCGGAGGCCGGCCACGACGCCTGGAGCCAGACGTATGCCGACCCCGCTTTCTACGATTGGCTGCTGGCGCAGCGGCGGGCCCGGCCGTGAAGGCCGGGCCTCACCACTGTCGCCCCCTCAAGGATCAGCCGGCTGCGATCTTGATCAGAGAGACCTTGCCGTCGACATCGCCCTTGCCACTGTAGGCGACGACGTAATCCGTGGTGATCTGGTCCGTCTGGAACGAGCCGATGATGGGGCCCGTGAAGCTGTTCAGGACTTTGATCGTCGTATAGCCGTCCTCGGCCTTTCCACTGGGGCTGTTGTAGACCTCGATGAGCGTTCCGCCCTCAACGTCCACCAGCGTGCACGAGCGTGCCTCGTCATGCGGTACCGGCTGACCGGACTGCGTCAGATTGTAGGACTTCGAAACCTCCGTGCTGACCGGCCAACCATCCTTCTGCCCATCGTTCCCTTCCCAGAATATGACCGCCATGACTGTCTCCTTTTCAGATCCTTCCGGCGTCATTGCCGTGCAATCCCGTAGTGGGACGGGCCGGAGGGTTATCGCAGGGTATGCTCCACGAAATTTTCAGCTCATGGAGGAGCGGTCTTGAACCCAGCACCTGACTACCAAGCCATGCTCGCCGTCGCCGTTGAGGAAGCCCGCCAGGGTCTTGCCGAGGGAGGCATCCCCATCGGCGCGGCCCTGTTCGACCGCGAAGGCCGGCTCCTTGGCCGGGGTCACAACCGCCGGGTGCAGGAGGGCGACCCGTCCGTGCACGGCGAGACCGACGCCTTCCGCAAGGCCGGCCGCCAGCGCTCCTACAAGGACAAGATCATGGTGACGACGCTTGCGCCCTGTTGGTACTGCAGTGGCCTCGTGCGCCAGTTCGGCATCGGCACTGTGGTGGTGGGCGAGTCCGTCAACTTCCAGGGCGGGATCGACTGGCTCCGCGAGAATGGAATCGAAGTCGTCGATCTACAGTCCGAAGAGTGCGTCCGCCTGCTCGCGGACTACATCGCGGCAAATCCCGACATCTGGAACGAGGATATCGGGGAGGATTGATGAGCCCACGTACCTGCATCTCCGGTATAGTTGGCCGGAAATGCGGAACGCGGCATCTCTCCCGGTTACCGAGCCGGACTTCGACCTCGACTCCCCGCAAGAGGAGACGGCGGACACCCGTGGCTGGGACGGGCTCGCCGAGTGGACCGGTGGCCTGCCTCCCGACCAGATCGAGTCGCTCGCCGCCGTGCGCGAGTTCGAGGCCGTCTATCCCCTCCTCCATGCCCTGGTGGGCCGTTCTCCCCGCGAGTTCTTCGTGCGGGCGGCCGTCATGGAAGGCCTGGTCGAGAGCGCCCGCCCGGTCTTCTCCACTCAGGACCTTGACGAAATCCTCTACTGGCTCGCCGAGCCGGCGCGGACGGCGGCCCTGCGCGCCCTGCGCCAGAGCGGCTGGCTGGAGTTCGATCCCTCGGAGGGCCACGCTCTCACCGATACGGGCCGCTGGGTGGGCGACGTGCTGTCGTTCCTCCACCACCGTCTGCGCGAGAGTGAGCTGCTGCCCACGGTCGAGGGAGTGCGCTACGCGCTCGACATCGGGCTCGATCCCTTGCGCCATCTCCAGTCCATGCGCTCGCGGCTGGCCTCCATGCGCCAGGAGATCGACGACGCCCTGGCCTCCCATTCCGAGGTCGTGCTCCGGCGCACCACCGAGAAGCTCCAGGAGGTGCTGCGCCTCTCCGAGCGCATCCGCGCCGTGCTCGACGCCGTGCGGATGGACCAGGTGGCCGCCCGGCGGGTGGCGCGGGAGATTCACGATCTGCTCTCCCGTCTCCACGGCGCCAGCTCCACCCTGCACGCCGCTGTCACAGAGGTGGGCCGCCAATACCTGCGGCTGACGGCGGGATTGACCACGGAGCAGATCATCCGCGCCCTCATGGCCAAGAGCCGGGACGAGCTGGCCGCCGTGGGCCGCGAAGCGCTGCTCCCCGTCCTCCCCGCGCCGCCTCTGCTGACCACCGACGCAGTGGCCTACGCCGCCGAGGTGCAGGCCCTGCGCGAGCGGGCGAAAGCCGAGCCGGTGGTCTGGTCCGAGCCGGTCGAGGCTCCTCGCGCGGCCGACGCCGTCGACGTGCCCGCCGAGGTCGAACGGCTGCTCGCCGACCTCTCCGCCGTCGTGCGCGGTCGGGAGCCTGTGACGCTCTCCCGCATCGTGCCCGGAGACGACGCCGGGGAATCCTTCCTGCGCGCCAGCCTGCTGGCCCTCGCCGGACAACGTTGGGCCGGGGAAGGGATCGCCGGACGGCTGGGCGCCCTGCCCCTAATTGTGGACCCGGAAGGGGACGGCTGGCCGGAGGAGACGGCAGAGCCTCCCCTGACCCGCCTTACTCCCGGCTTCGTCCGCCCGCGCGAGGAGGCCTGACCTCGAATGGACGCCGCCACCCACATCTGCGCCCGCCTGCTCCGCTCCGGGGCCGTGCCGCGAGCCGAGCTCCCCGACCTGGACTTTCCCGAGGTCCGGCACGACGTCGAGCGCCGGCTCGGGGCTGTCGGTCTCGTTCTGGCTACCAGCGCCTACTCCGATCACGTGGGCATCCGCCTCTCGCCCGACGTGATAGGGGATACCGCCTTCGACGCCGCTTCGAACCTCGGCCTGCGCTCCGACGCCTGCGCCCTGCTGGTCATCCTCTGGGCGCGCCTCGTCCTCCAGAAGCGCACGGCCACCGACACCCGCGAGCTGCCGGGCCAGAACGCCCTCTTCGCGGGCGAGCGGACGGACGCGGCCCGCAGCTATCGCCCCAGCGTTCGCATGGAAGCCCTGGTGCGCGAGTTCCGCACCGTGCTCGGCGGGCGCAGCCGCATCCAGAGCCTCGTCACACAGCTCCGGCGCCTCCAGTTCCTGGCCGGCCACGGCGAAATCATCGAGGCCGGTCCGCTGCTCGAATTGGGGATCGACGGCGAACGCATGATCGGCTTCATCCGCCGCGAGGTGCTGGCCAAGCTCCTGGCTGAACGCGAACAGGCGGAAGGCGAAGAAGAGGCGGGTGCCCTCAACGGTCTTGCGGCCCGCATCCTGGAAACCCTGCAGAGGCTCGGCGGCACCGCCGGCATGAACGACCTGCTGCGGGAGATCGGCGGGCGTTCCGGGCGGCTACGCCCGATCCTCAAGGAGCTGGCCGAGGCGGGCCGCATCCGCCGCACGGGCGAGCGTCGGTCCATGCGGTATCACCTGGCAAACAGCCACCTGGCGAACGGAGACCCGGTCTGATGTTCCGTTTCACCGAGATCTCCTTTCACGGCTGGGACCTCTGGCCCGCCGTCCGCATCCCCCTGGACCGTGACGTAGTGCTGGTGACCGGCCCCAACGGCTCGGGCAAGACGACGCTGCTCGACGGCATCCGCCAGCTCCTGAACGCTCCGCGCCTCTCCTCCCGCCGCCGTCTCCAGAACTATTTGCGCCGGCCGGACGCTCCGGCCCTCCTCCGCGCCGTGGTCTCCAATTCCCCTGGCAGCGGCTCCGGCGGCGGCGCGCCCTTCCGCCGCGAGCGGATCACCACGCCCGAGGCCACCCTCGCCTGCGCCCTGGTGCCCGTGGGCGGCGGCGCGCCCGAGAAGCGCTTCGCGGTCCTGCCGGGACGCCCGCCTATCGAGGAGATCCGCCGGCTGTTCCTCGAATCCCGCGACTGGTATGGCCCCGAGCGCTACGGCCGGGTGCTCGAAGGGGCCGGCGTCACCCGCAGCCTCATGAGCGTGCTCGCCATCGAGCAGGGACGGACCAACGCCCTCTTCGAGCTGAAGCCGCGCGAGCTGTTCCGCCGCGTGCTGGAGATGATGGGCGACCAGGACGTCCTCGAACGCTACGGCGAGGCCCGCCGCCGCTACGCCGAGAGCGAGCAGGAGGTCTCGCGCCAGATGTACCAGGTGCAGGGCCTTCAGATGGACCTTCAGAAAGTCGAGCGTCTCGTGGCGGACCTCGACGACTGGGAACGCAACCGCGACCGCGTGGCCGACCTCGAAGCCCGCCTCCCTGCCGCCGAGCTGCAGGTCGAGCTGCGGCGGCGCGCCGAAGCGGGCGCCAAGGTCCCCGAGCTGCGCACCAAGGTGAGGCGCGGCGAGGCCGAACGGACGGAGCTGGAAGCCGAAGCCGCCCGCACCCGTGAGGCCGACGCGAGAGCCCTCGTTGCCCTGGAGGAGGCCCAAGGTCTGGCCGCCCGGACACGGCAGGCCTGGGAGGAGGCCCACGCCGCGGAGATCCGAGCCGCCGATCGCCTCGCCACGCTGGAAGAGCGCCTGAGGGAGGCGGAAACCCTTCCTCTCCCGCAGACAACGGATCTCGACGCTCTCACCGCCGCGGCCGAGGAAGCCAACCGGGCCTTCTTCGCCGCCGAAACCGCCGCGGCCGGAGCCCGATCCCGGGCCGAGGCGGCGCGAGAGCGGGTCCGCCGTCTCCAGGCCGGTCTCCACGTCTATCCGGAGGAAGTCGATCGTACCCTCGCGGATCTCGACGGGCAGGGGATCCGCTTCGCGCTTCTCGCCGCCACCGCCGAGGTGGCCGATCCTTCCTTGGGCGAGGCGATTGAAGCCGCCCTGGGCGACGCCCGGTTCGCCATTCTCGTGGAAGAGGACGGCCAAGAGGCGGCCCTCGTTGCGGCGCGGCGCCACGGCTTCCCCGGTCCCGTCTACTCCGGTCCGAGACTGGACCACGCCGAGCCGGCCGGACCCGTGGAGCTGGCACCCGGAGCCCCCGTCTGGCTGAAGGGCTGGATCGACTCCCTGGAGTTGGCCACGGACGGCTCCTGGCGCGATCCGCGCGGCACCTGGGTGGCTCCGCCCCGAGGCCGCGTGCTCGGAGCCGCCGGTCGCGAAGCCGCCCTGGCTGCCGCCGAACGGGAGCTGACCGAAGCGGAACAGGCCGTCCAGGAAGCCAAGGCCACCGTGGTCCGGACCCGCGAGACCCGGAGGGAAACCGAAGCCGCGCTGGCCCGCGAGCGCCGCCGCCGGGAGCTGCTCGCCGAAGCCGCCGCTCTACCCGAGGCCCGCGAGCGCGCCGCGGAGACCGCCCGCGCTCTTCACCATGCCACCGCCGAGCGCGATCGCGCCGCCCTGTTGCGCGAAGAGGCCCACCGCACCCGCGAGGCCGCGCTCATGGAGCGGACCCAGGTGGAAGAGCGCGCCCGGCAGGTGGCCACCCGTCTCCAAGGTGAAAAGGAAGCCCTGGAACGCTCCGAGGCCGATCTCAATACAGCCGACGCCCGTGTGGCCGAGCTGGCGGATCGCGTTTCCACCGCCCTCCGGGTCCTGGCCGAGCGGGGCGAGCTGGACGGCCCGGACACCGTGCGCACCGACCTCGA
>CAXTNS010000239.1:0-2861 GCA_964245465.1 uncultured Thermoanaerobaculia bacterium | reverse complement strand
CTTCCCGGCGGCGCGAGGCGGCCGAGGCCCAGGCCGAGCTGGCCGAATGCCGGCGGCGCTACCTGGAAGTGGTCAGCGGCTCCCTCCACGACTACCGCCGCCGGGCCGCCGAGCTGGCGGGCGGCGCCGAGGTCCAGGTGGAGATGGACCTCCCCCGTCTCACCGACGACGACCGCATCCTCGACGAGGCCACCATCGAGGTCCGCTTCGGCTTCGACGGCAAGGAGCCCCTCCCCTTGGGCGATCCCTCCTTCAGCGGCGGCCAGCAGGTGATCGCCTGGCTCATCCTCCTCCTGGGCATGGGCGAGACGGACGGCCGCGGCTTCTTCCTGCTCGACGAGCCCTTCGCCCACCTCTCCCTCGACCGGGTGGACCAGGTGGGCCGCTTCCTGCGCGCCTCGCGCTCCCAGTTCCTCCTCACCGCCCCTACCACCCTCGACCGCGCCCAGCTCGACCCGGCCTCCCTGGTGATCGTCCTCCAGAAGAAGCGTCCCAACGAGCCCCACGCGCCCGTCCCCATCGTGGCCGAAGCCTGAACGAGATGACTGAGAGAAGAGAAATCCGCGAGCACGTCTGCCGCTACCGCGAGCAACTGATCTGGTCCTCTTGGAGCCGCACCGGCGCCCTTGCCGAGAGGCTGGCCCGGCGGGTCCCCCTTTGCGAGGTCTGCGAGACCGAACGGCCCGCCCGCAAGCCGCGCCCGCCCGTGCTGCGCGAGGTCCGGGCCGAAGCTCCGGAAGCGCCCCCGCTCGCCGATGCCAACGGCCGCGCCGTCGCCAAGGTCCTGGTCCGGCTCGGCAAGGACCGCGAGGGGTTCCTCCCCATGCGCAGCCCCCTCACGGACCTGGCCCGCCGGGGCATCCCGGCCAGCCTCGCCGAGCAGTGGCTCGACTCCTTCCTCTGTGCCGGCTGGATCACCGTGGTCTGGACTCCCGGTCCCCCTTCCCGCCTGAGCGCCGTCACCCTGGTGCGGCCGAAGCTCCTCCGAGAGCTGGCGCGGCCCGGCGAGGAGACCCTGCTCCGCTCCACCCTCCTGCTGGCCAAGGCCCGCTTGGAGCCCCTCACCCATCCCAAGGCCGCCGAGATCGCTTCCCTCCTCGAAAGCCCGGAAGGCAGGAGGCTCTCGCCGCTTCTGATCCAGGCCCTGGCCGCCGTGGCGGTCCACGTCGAATCCGGCGAAGTGCTCGCCGAGCGGGTCTTCTCCACCCGCTACCTCGGCAAGTCCAAGGCCCTCGCCAGCGTCCGCAACCGCTTGGAGAGGATCCTCGGTCCCCTGCCCGGGCTCGGCATCCGCGAAGGGGCGAGCGTCACCCTGATGGGCGGCGACGGCGTCCTCCGTCTGGTGGACCGGGAAATCGGGCTGCAGCCCTTCACACCCTTCCTTGGCCTGCCTCGCGAGATCGTGGAGAACCTGGAAGGAGTCGTCTTCCCCGCTGGCGGGCTCTTCGTGGTCGAGAACCTCGCCACTTTCGAAGCCTGCTGCCGCGGCGAGATGGCCGCAGCACGGGATTGCCTGATCGCCTGGTCCGCCGGCTACCCGGGCCGCTCCATCCGCAAGCTGGTGGAGTTGGCCGGCGCCGCGGGAGCCCGTCTGCGGATCTGGGCCGACCTCGATCTCGACGGTATCCGGATCGCCCGCCTCATCGCCTCCTGGTTCCCCGCCGAAGCGGAGTTCCACCTCATGTCCCCTCAGGACGTGAAGGCCGCGCCCCGCCGCCACCGCCTGAGCACGCGGACCAGCTCCGTGGTCCGCCGGGACCTGCAGGAACGCCCGGAAGCCCTCCTCGCCAGCACCCTGCGGGCGATCGTCGCCACGGATTCCTGGGTGGAGCAGGAGGCGTTTCTGGCGGGGAGCCCTCCTCCCCAAGAGGGAGAGGAGGGAGAAGAGGATGAGGAGGACGGAGAAGAACCTTGAATCAGGCGCCCTCCGCCCGCCGCCGGTCCCGCAGCGAGGCCCAGATCATCCAGGCGCCGGCCACGATCAGGACGAAGGGCCAGAGATTGACGATCCACTCGAGCCGGATGATGGTGTAGCGATCGAGGGCGGCGAAGAGACCGATCAGGGAGAGCAGGCCCCCCGCAAGCAGCCCGCCCTGGCTCGCCCGCGGATGCCTGGGCAAGTCCACCAGCCCCAGGTCCTGGGCGTAGCCGTAGTTGATCAGCGTCGCCTGGCGGTAGGCGTCGATCACGTTGAAGAGCCAGAAGAAGGCCACCACCGGCACGAAGATCTCCTGCCGGTCCGCGATGGCGGCCAGGCTCATGATGATGAGGAAAAACGTCACCCCTCGCATGTACAGGCCGTTGTAGACATGCCCGATCCCTGGGAAAGCGGAGAGCAGGGCGGCCAGGATGGGGTTCTTGCGGCCAAACGGCGGCGGGACCATGGCGGCAGGCTCAGGGAGAGCGGCCGGTGGGGCCGGCGGCTCGGTGACGGTGTGCCAGTTCTCTGCGGGGTTCATCGCGGTCTCCTCGAAGACCCGGCGGGCTCATCCTCCGGGTCCGGATTGAAGAAAGTTTCGGGAACGACATCGGACAAGCGATCCGAAAAACCGTGCAGCGACTCGGTGGAGCGGGCCAGCGAGCGCCGGGCCACCTCGTAGGCCTCCACGGCACCGGCGCGGACCTTCGCGATCTCCTCGCGCCCCTCCTCGCGGACGATTCCCAGGGCATGGAGCCCATGGTCGGCGCCCATCGAGAAGAACGGTCCCAACAGCAGGGCCAGCAGGGCGCTCGCGGCCACGGCGTAGCGCGGATCGCGCACCCACTCGGGCGGCGCCGGGCGGGCCGGCGGAGCGATGGCGCGCAGCCGCCCGGCCAGCGCCTCCGGCATCGGCAGCGGGGGCATGGGAAATGGCAGGACA
>CAXTNS010000238.1:5244-9278 GCA_964245465.1 uncultured Thermoanaerobaculia bacterium | reverse complement strand
ATCAAGGACAGCAAGGACTCCGAGGACTCGCAATAGATAACAGGGTTGCCCGTCCTTGACGTCCTTGACGTCCTTGGGGTCCTTGATGTCCTTTTAGCGTTTCTGCGGGCCCCGGCTCACACCACCCACCGCACGATCAGCCAGCACCACACCGCCGCGAGGACGGCCGCCAGGAGATCCAGCACCACCCCCGTCCTCGCCATCCTCGGGATGGTCACGTAGCCGCTGCCGAAGACGATGGCGTTGGGCGGCGTGCCGGCGGGGAGGGCGAAGTCGCAGGAGCAGGCGATGGTGGCAGCGAAGAGGACTGTGGTCATCACCTCGGGAGCGACAGCGTCCTTCAAGACCACCAGCATCACGGCGATGGTGGCCGTGTTCGAGGCCACGGCCGAGAGGGCCACGGTGGCGGCGCTTGCGAGGAGCACCTGGGCGAAGGGAGGCAGTCCCCTCACGGCCGTGAGCTGAGCGCTCATGAAGCCCGACAGGCCGCTCTTCTGGATGGCCGCCGCCATGGCGAAACCGCCGCCGAGGAGGAGCAGGGTCTCCCAGGGGACGCGGGAGAGCGCCTTGAAGCCCAACACCTGCCGCCCCTCGGACCGCCAGAGGAGGAGCAGCAGGGCCGCCAGCACGGCGATGCCTCCTTCCACGTGCGCCGAGGTGAGCTTGAAGGCCGTCACGCGCGGCTCCAGGAAGGCCGTCAGCCCCTTGCCCGCGATCCACAGGGCGGCGGCCCCCAGGAAGACGCCGAGCACGATCCTCTCGGGCCGGCGGATGGGACCCAGCTTGGCCAGCTCGACGTGGACGATCTCGGCTCCGATCTCGCCTTCGAGCCGGTCTTCCCGGCCGATCCGCCAGAGCATCCACCAGACGACGGGCAGGAAAAAGAGCACGAACGGCAGCCCCACGGCCATGAACTGGAGGAAGGAGATGGAAACGGAAGGGGTCAGCCGCTCCATGAAGCCCGAGAACTGGGCGTTGGGGGCCGTGCCGATCTTGGTGCCGATACCGCCGACGTTGGAGCCGTAGGCGATCGACAGCATGATTGCCATGCCGTAGCGGGCGAGCCGCCGGCCACCCAGGTGGTCTTCGATCTGGGCGATGACGGCGATGCCGATGGGCATCATCATGGCCGCCGTGGCGGTGTTGGAGATCCACAGGGAGATGAAGGCCGTGGCGCCGAGGAAGCCCGCCAGCAGCCGGCGGGGGTCGGTGCCCACGCGGTCCATGATCCCCAGGGCAATCCGGCGGTGGAGGTTCCACTGCTGCATGGCCGCGGCGATCCCCATGCCGCCCGCGAAGAGGAAGATGTAGGGATCGACGTAGGGCAGCGCGGTCTGGCGGACGTTCGCCCCGAGCCCGGGACCGAAGACGCCCAGCAGTGGGAAGAGAACGAGCGGCACGCAGGCCGTGGCATAGATGGGCAGGGCCTCGGTGAGCCACCAGACCGCCATCAGCGCCGCGCCGGCCGCGGCATAGGCCGGACGCGGTCCCCACTCCGGGCTGTGCTTGAGCGGAGTGTCGAGTCCGGCGAGCAGCGCGAAGGCGAGGAAGCCCGCCAGCAGTCCGGCGAGCTTCCAGGGAGTGAACCGCGGGAGGTCAGGCAAAGGGCTCTAGACCCGGACGGACAGCGTCTGTTGGAGCTGTTGGCGCAGGAGAGCCAGGCCGGCCTCCGCGGGGGTGAAGCTGTCGTCTCCCCCAGTGGCCGTAGCCTGGCCGCACTGCTGCTCTTCCTCGTCGTCCCCCTCGCCGGCCTCCCTGCCGCCGGCCGTGGCCTGGCCGCACAGGACGAGGCCGGGGTTGAAGCGCTTCGCGGTGGGCAGAACGTCGATCATCAGATCCCTGGATGTAAACCTCATCATCTCCTCCTGGGGCTGGCCCCGGTACTTCGCCCGGCCGCGAAGGCCTGGCGAGGAAATTCTTCGAAAAGATTTACCCGAGTTTACCAGAACCGCGTGAAATCATCGATTCAGGGCCTGTCGTTCAGGGTCACCATCCAGACGTCCCCCTCGTCGGTCGAGCGCACGGTGTAGAGCGTCCGGTCGTCGGGGCTCAGGGCAAGGGAGGTGTACATGGAGTTGGGGGGCGGCTCGTCGAGGAGGCTGAGCTTGTGCGCGCTCAGGTCGTAGAGAAAGATCCTGCCCTCGCGCAGGTAGAGGAGCCTGGGACCCTGGTGGAGCCAGACCGGGATCAGGCCCGAGTCGGTCAGCCGCTCGTAGGCGCGGGAGGCCAGGGAGTAGACCACGATGCCGGGAATCTCCGACCCGTCGAGATGAGCGAGCGTGCCCGCGAGGCGCGCGCCGTCGGGCGACCAGGAGGTGGCTGAGAAGACCTCCCGGCCATTGCCGGGCTGGGGGAGCCGCTGGACCCTCGGCCCGCCAGCAGCGGCGAGATCCACGAGCGCCGAGCTCTGGAGCCCCAGGTTCGCCACCAGCCGCCGGCCGTCGGGCGAGCCGACGGGACTGTAGAGGGCGTCGCTGGTGCCGTGAGTCAGGGGCTGGAGGCCGCTGCCGTCCGCCCGGATGGTCCAGGCGCCGTAGCGGCCATTGCGGTCGGAGTAGAAGAGGAGGCGCGAGCCGTCCGGCATCCAGCGGGGGATACGGTCCTTGGCGGCGTCGTCGGTGAGCTGGCGCAGGCCCGTGCCGTCCGGGCGCACCACGAAGAGGTCTTCTTGGGGGAAAGAGGAGTCGAAGGCGATCCACTGCCCGTCGGGGGAGACCGCGGCCGAGCGCACGGCCCGCGAGCCCTGGGTGACGGGGAAGGCGTTCTCCGAGACGCGCAGGGCCGAGGGATCGAGCGCCCGCCGCTCCAGGTTCGACTTGCCGTCGTCGGTCGCGTAGACGATCTGCCGGCCGTCGCGCGAGACGGAGAGGAGGCCCAGCGACTGCGACGAGGTGGTGACCGGACGGGGCTCGCCCAGGACGCGGCCCGAGGCCTCGTCGACGGGCACCCACCAGACGTTCATGCTGCCGCTGCGGTCGGAGACGAAGTAGAGACCCTTGCCGTCGGGCGCCCAGACGGGATTCCAGTTGACGTGGTCGTCCTGGATCACCGGGACGGCCTCGGCATCCACGGCATTCGCGGCCTCTGCGGCGGCCCCGGCGGACACCGTCCAGATCACGCGCCGGGAGCTGCCCTTGGGAATCCCCCAGTAGGCAATGCGATGGCCGTTCGGGGACCAGCTCGGCTCGACGGCATCCGCGCGGGCGATCAGGCGCCTGGCCCCGGTGGCGACGTCCACGATCCCGAGCTGGCTCGTGACCTTGCGCACCAGAGGGCTGGCGACCCCCTCGGTGGCGAAAGCGACCTCACGGCCCTCGGGCGACCAGGAGGGGTTGTAGCCGGCGGCGGTCAGGCGGCGCACGGACTCGCCTGTGGCCCCCATGAGGAACAGGCCGCCACCCTCGCGCTCGGAGCGGAAGACGATCTGCTGCCCGTCGGGCGAGAAAACGGGCTGGGTGTCGTCGTCCGGCGAGTCCTGGGTCAAGTTGAGCGGATTGCCGCCGCCCACCCGCTGGAGGTAGACGTCGGCGTTGCCCTTCACGGACTTGACGAAGAGGAGGAACTTGCCGTCTGGAGACAGGCTGGGGAACGACTCGCTCCCCTCCTGGTCGGTCAGGCGGGCAAAGCTGGCGGCGGTCGGGGCGCCCGCCCCGCGGCCGCCACCCGTCCCGGAGGTGACGTAGAGCCCGCCCGCGGCGAGCGCGGCGATCCCGGCCAGGCCCGCGGCCCACATCCAGGGCCGGATCTTCGGCTGGGGCCCCGGCTGGGTGCGCACGGTCGTGGTCATCGTCTCGTTGCGCAGGGCCCTGAGGTCGCCCAGGGCGCCGTCGACCGAGGGATAGCGCCGGGCCGGGTCTTTCGCCAGCAGGCCCTCGACGATCCTCTCGAGCTCGAGCGGAGCCTCGGGCCGCATCTGGGTGAGCGGTTTGGGGTCCTCGTGCAGCAGGGAGTACAGGATCGCCTGCTCGTGCTCCCCCCGGAACGGTCGGCGGCCGGCGACCATCTCGTAGAGCACGACACCCAGCGACCAGAGG
>CAXTNS010000238.1:0-5234 GCA_964245465.1 uncultured Thermoanaerobaculia bacterium | reverse complement strand
GCTCGGGGGACATGTAGGCCGGCGTGCCCACGGAGGAGCCCGTGCGGGTGATGGCCGCGGCGCCCGCCAGCTTGGCGAGGCCGAAGTCGAGGATCTTCACCACGCCGTCGCCCGTCACCATGAGGTTGGCCGGCTTGATGTCGCGGTGGACGATGCCGCCGCGGTGGGCCTTGGAGAGCCCGCGGGCGATCTGCTCGGCGAGGTCGACGGCCTCGTCGATGGGCAGGGGTCCGCGCTCGATCCGCTTCCTCAGGGTCTCGCCGTCGTAGAGGGGCATGGCGAGATAGAGCTGGCCGTCTTCGGTCTCCCCCACCTCGTGGACGGTGCAGATGTTGGGGTGGTCGAGCCCCGAGGCGGCCCGGGCCTCCTGGAGGAAGCGGGATTTGGCGTCCGGGTCGCGGGTCAGCTCCGGAGGCAGGAACTTCAGGGCCACGGGCCGTCCCAGGCGCAGGTCCTCGGCCTTGTAGACGACGCCCATGCCGCCCCCTCCAGCCAGCTCCAGGATGCGGTAGTGGGCGAGCACGCGGCCGATCAGGCTGCCGGTGGTCTCGCCGGTGCGCGTGCCGGAAGCGGCGGTGGAGGGTATCTCGCGCAACGTGGGATCGAGCGACTCCACGGGCAGGGCCGAGCCCAGGGCCCCGGCGGCGGCCACGAGGTCCGCCCGCATCTCTGCCATGCTGCCGTAGCGTTCGGCGGTGCTCTTGGCCAGGGACCGCGAGACGATCCGCTCGATCTCGGGCGGCACGCCGGCCCGCAGGGTAAGCAGGGGCTCGGGCTCGCGGGAGAGGATGCGGCGGATGCGCTCGTGGTCCGACTCGGCGGCGAACGGGGAGACCCCCGAGACCATCTCGTAAAACACCACGCCCAGGGCCCAGACGTCCGTGCGGGCATCGATCTCCTCGCCGCGGATCTGCTCGGGCGCCATGTAGGCGGCCGTGCCCACGGCCGTGCCCTCGCGGGTCAGGCGCGACTGGTCGGCCAGCTTGGCGATGCCGAAGTCCACGAGCTTGACCCGCCCCACGGGCGTGACGATGACGTTGGCCGGCTTGACGTCCCGGTGGACGACCCCTTTGGAATGGGCGGCGGCCAGGCCGTCGGCGATCTGGGCGGCGATCGAGACGGCTTCAAAGAGGGGCAGCGGACCGCGCTCGACCTTCTTCTTGAGCGTCTCGCCCTCGCAGAAGGCCATGGCGATGAAGAGCCGGCCGTCGTCCGTCTCGTCGATCTCGTAGACGGTGCAGATGTTGGGATGGTCGAGGATCGACGAGGCCCGGGCCTCGCGCAGGAAGCGCCGCTGGTCGGCCTCGTTGCCGCTTCTATAGGAGGAGAGGAACTTCAGGGCGACCGTGCGCTCGAGCTTCACGTCCTCGGCCTTGTACACGACCCCCGCCCCTCCTCCACCGAGGCGTTCGAGAACTCTGTAGCGGGATACAGTGCTGCCGGTCAACGGGTCGTCCTTGAGCCAGGAGAAACCCGCAGAGTCTACCACTACGCTGGAGGCGTCTCAGCAGGGCAGCTCTTGAGACAGGCGCTCTCTCATCTGGTGGCGTAGCAGGTCCAGCCCGGACGAGCCTGCGTTGCCAGCTTGTGTCTTCTTCGTATTGTTCTGGCAGGTGCCGTGGTCTCCGGGGCACCTAACCCGGGTGTTTTCCTGACAGCCACTGGCAGGATGCGTGCCCCGCCTGCAGGTGTTCTCTTCACAGCAAGGTTTCTGACTATTTTTTTGGCAGTCGCTGGCAGGATGCGAGGCATCCCCGGGGTATCCACCCTCCTTGCCATGGCAGGCCGCCCACATCCACTGGCTGGGCAGGACCTGGATCATCAGTTCCTCGGCCTTGAATGCCACCTCTCACCTCCTGGGGAACCCCGGTTTGAGAATCACCACAGCTCAGCTTAGATAAAAACATCATACACCACGGGAGAAACTACTGCAGGGTCAGCATGCAGACGTCTCCTTCGTCCTCGGCACGGGTGACATACAGGGCCCGGCCATCGGGTGCTACGCCGAGAGAGACGAACGAAGAATTCGGCGGCGGTGTGAGAATCTCCCGGATCTTCCGGGTCGCCACGCCGACCGCGCGGATCCGGCCTTCGTCGCGAAAGAGGAGAGTCCGGCTGTCTCGGAACCAGCGCGGGCCCTCGCCGCGGTCCGTCAGGAGCGAATAGCTCTTGGACTCCAGAGAGTAGAGAGCGAGGCCGGTGAGTCTCTGCGCATTCCGGCGCTCGACGACGCCGGCCAGCCAGCGGCCGTCCGGCGACCAGGAGCTGGCGTGGAAGAGCTCGCCGTCGCGGGTGATGGGGGGCAAGGGAGGAGACTGGCGCTCCCTGGGCTGGCGGGCAAGATCGAGCAGGACCGTACCGCTGCCGGGGAGGGAGTAAGCGGCCTTGCGGCCATCCGGAGACCACAAGGGATAGAGCGGTGTTTCTCCGGTGGTGCGGGTGAGCTGGGTCAGAGCGCTGCCGTCCCTTCGGAGGGTCCAGACTTCGATGCGCCCGCTACGGTTCGACTGAAAGATCAATCGCGTCCCGTCGGGGGACCAGCGGGGATAACGGTCCCGGAAGGCGTCGTCGGTGAGCTGCCGCAGGCCGGTACCATCCGTGCGGATGACGAAGAGATCCTCCTGAGGAAGCGAGGTATAGAATGCCAGCCACCGGCCGTCAGGCGAGCCGTCGCACGACTGGATGCCCCGCGCCCCCTGAAGCACGGGATCCAGAGAGCCTAAGACCTCAAGCGTCTCGGGGTCCAAGGCAGCACGGGCCAGGCTCGTTTTGCTCTCGTTGGTGGCGTAGAGGATCCGCAGCCCGTCCCTGGACAGGCTTGGCAGAGCACTCCATTCCGAGGAAGTGGTGACCGGCTGCAGAGAGCCCCGCACACGGCCCGAGGATTCGTCGATCGGGACCCGCCAGAGATTCATGCTGCCGCCGCGGTTGCTGGCAAGGTAGAGGTACTGGCCATCCGGTGACCAGACAGGGCTCCAGTTGAGGAATTCGTCGTCGAGCACCGGCACGGCCTCTCCGCCCTGCGCCGGCACCGTCCAGATGACTCGCTTTGCGCTGTCAGCCGGCAGACCCCAGTAGGCGATGCGTACGCCGTGGGGTGACCAGGACGGTTGCACGGCATCCGCGGGTATTGCAAGCTGCCGCGACCCGGCAACAGTGGTGGATACCCCCACCCGCCAGACCTCGCGGGTCGTTCGCCTCACCCGGGGATCGAAAACGGCTTCGGTCGCGACGAGGATCTCCTTTCCGTCCGGGGACCACGCGGGGTCGTAGCCAAAATTCGTGAGGCGCCGGACCGACTCTCCCGTGGCTCCCATGAGGAAAATCCCGCCGCCCTCGCGCTCCGAGCGGAAAGCGATCGTCTTGCCGTCGGGCGAGAAGGCCGGGTGCGTGTCGTCGACGGGCGAGTCAGCCGTGAGGTTGATGGCGTTGCTGCCGCTGGTGCGCTGGAGGTAGACGTCCTTGTTCCCCGGTGAGGACTCCCGGGAGTAGGCGAAGTACTCCCCATCCGGCGCCAGACTGGGAAACGTTTCGAGCCCCGGCTGATCCGTCATCTTTTGGGGGCTCGCCTGGACCGGCTCGCCGCCGACTGGGGCTTCCGCGTTGCGCAGGAGGTAGCCGAGCAGGCCGGCGAGGACCGCCACCCCGGCGAGGGCGCCCCAGACCCACGGCCGGAATCCCCGGCTGCCCTGCCCCGCGGGCAAGGAGTGGGTCGTGGATTCGCCCAGCAGCGTCCGGATCTCGGCGAGAGGGGTCTCGATCGCCGCGTACCGGTCCTCCGGATTCTTCGCCAGCAGGCGGTCCACGATCCGCTCCAACTCGGCGGGAACGGCGGGCCGGACCTCCCGAAGCGGTTGGGGACGTTCGTTGAGGATGGCGTAGATCACGGCCTCCGCGCGCTCGCCCCGGAACGGCCTGCGGCCAGCCACCATTTCATAGAGGACCACCCCCAGGGACCAGAGGTCCGTGCGGTGGTCCACCCCCTCCTCCCGCGCCTGCTCGGGCGACATGTAGGCGGGAGTGCCGGCCACGGAGCGCGTGTGAGTGAGCGCGGCGCCCACCAGCTTGGCGAGGCCGAAGTCGAGGATCTTCACCACGCCGTCGCTGGTGACGATCAGGTTGGCCGGCTTGACGTCGCGGTGGATGATGCCGCTCTTGTGCGCCTTGGCGAGACCGCGGGCGGTCTGCAGCGCGACGTCGAGGGCCTCTTCGACGGGCAGAGAGCCGCGCCCGATCCTGCTGCGCAGGGTCTCGCCGTCGTAGCAGGGCATGGCGATGTAGAGCTGCCCGTCGCCGGTCTCTCCGAGGTCCAGGATGGTGCAGAGGTTCGGATGGTCGAGCGAGGAAGCCGCCCGCGCCTCCTGCATGAAGCGGGCTTTGGCCGCCGGATCGCGCGTCAGCTCCGGCGGCAGGAACTTCAGAGCCACCGTGCGGGAAAGCCGTGTATCCTCGGCCTTGTAGACCACGCCCATGCCCCCGCTCCCCAGGAGCTCCGTGACCCGGTAGGGGCCGATCGTCCGGCCCAGGATCATCTCCCCGACGGCGAGCGGTTCCGTCCGGAGTTGGAACTGCATCGGCGTCTGGAGCTCCAGCGTCTGGTCGGTATCCTGGTCCGCCCTGTCCGCAGTGGCTGCGGGACCGGCGAGCGCCCGCAGGTCGGACCCCATCGCCTCCATGCTCGCGTAGCGGCCGGCCGGATGCTTGGAAAGGGCTTGCGCCATGATCCGCTCGAGCCCTTCCGGTACATCCGGACGAAGCTGGGACATGGGGCGCGGCTCGCGCTCGAGAATCGCCCGCACGGTCTCCCGGCTCGAGAGCTCCTCGAAGGGGTGGCGGCCGGTCACCATCTGGTAGAGCACGACCCCCAGCGACCACACGTCCGAGCGGGGCTCCGCGGGCGAGCCGCGGAATTGCTCGGGGGCCATGTAAGACGCCGTGCCCACGGCCATGCCGGCATGGGTCAGGCGAGACTGATCGGCCAGCCGGGCGATGCCGAAGTCGAGGAGCTTGACCTGGCCGCCGGCCGTCAAAGCGATGTTGGCTGGCTTGACGTCGCGGTGGATGATCCCCCGCTCATGGGCCTGAGAGAGCCCGTCGGCGATCTGGAGCGCGACGCCGACGGCCTGCGCCACCGGCAGAGGCCCGCGGGCGAGCCGCTCGCGCAGAGTTTCGCCCTCATAGAGGGCCATGGCGATGAACAGCGCGCCGTCCTCGGTCTCGTTGATCTCGTAGAT
>CAXTNS010000237.1:0-9279 GCA_964245465.1 uncultured Thermoanaerobaculia bacterium | reverse complement strand
GGGGAGGATCAAGGGGCGGGTTAGACTGGAGGAGGGGCTGGACATTTATGAGATTGCCTCTGGGGGGAGTTGCTGGAACTCTGGAGAAAGGATGCGATGGTCACCGTCCTCGAGCGCTTGGCCGTGCTACGCCAATACCTGGATCATCTTCGAAATCTCCGTCCGCGAGTGACGGAACCAGAGATCCTTCGGGGCGATCTGTCCTTGAGGAACAATGTCCTTCGTTCCCTCCAGGTCGTCTGCCAAGCGTTGTTCGATATAGCGGGGGATCTTTCCGTTCGCCGCGGGCTCCGCTTCAAGAGCTACTCCGAGGTAATCCGAAATCTGTCTGCGTTTACGGAATTCTCTGACTCTTTGAGCCGAGATCTCGAAAGCTTGCCGGATTTACGAGACATGATTGTTCACAGATATTTAACTCTGGATTACGTGCGCATCATCGAAGCTCTAAACCATCTCGACCCTGTCCAACAGTTCCTGGAGACGGTCCGCCAGATCGAAGCCGCCTCTTGAATCTCACCCCCGCAGCACCACGCTGTGCCGCGGGTCCCATCCCAGAAAAGCCGGGCTGCCCGGAGAGAAGGGCAGGGCATCCCCTGCCAGACCGGCGTTCTGGGCGAAGACGGCATAGCGCTCGCTTCGAGCGTCGTGGACGATCCATTCCGTGCTCGCCCCGTGGTAGACGCGGTCCTCGACCGTCACCGCCAGCGAGACTTCAGAGGGTATGGGAACGGCTCTCAGGGCGAGCTTTTCCGGGCGAACCACCAGGCGCACGGGCTCGCGGCGCAGTCTCGGGGGGCCCGGGTCTGGAATGGAGAATTCGGTGCCGTCCGGCAGTTGCAGGGTGAGGAGGCCGTTCTCCTGGCGCCGGACCTCGGCGGTGAAGACGTTGGAGGCCCCCAGGAAGCGGGCCACGAATTCCGTCTCGGGGGATTCGAAGACCTGGACCGGGCTGCCCACCTGCTCGACCTTGCCGCCGTTCATCACCGCGATCCGGTCGCTCATCGCGAGCGCCTCCTCCTGGTCGTGGGTGACGAAGACGAAGGTGATGCCCAGGCTCCGCTGGAGGCTCTTGAGCTCGACCTGGACCTCTTTCCTCAGGTTGGGATCGAGTGCCGCGAGCGGCTCGTCGAGCAGCAGCACCTGGGGTCCCAGCACCAGGGCGCGGGCCAGGGCCACCCGCTGGCGCTGGCCGCCGCTCAACTGGTCGGGCCGGCGCTTCTCGTATCCTGCCAGGCGCACGAGGGCCAGAGCCTCGGATACCCGAGCCGCGTGCTCGGCCCGCGGCAAGGGCTTGTAGCGCAGCCCGAACCCCACGTTCTCCTGGACCGTCAGGTGGGGGAAGAGCGCGTAGTGCTGGAAGACCATGTTGACCGGCCGCCGGTGGGGCGGCACCTGGGTCACGTCGGTCCCCTGGATGCGGACCATCCCCGCGCTCGGCTCTTCGAAGCCCGCGATCAGACGCAGCAGCGTCGTCTTGCCGCAGCCGCTGGGACCCAGCAGGGCGAAGAACTCGCCGGGAGCGATCTCCAGCGACACGTCGTCCACGGCCGTCACGTCGCCGAAGAGCTTGGTGACGCCTTCGATCTCTACGCTGATGTCGGTCGCCATGGCTGGAGGCAGTCAGCCGGCGCTTGTACCACAGGGTCGCCAAGCGGGCAACCAGGAGGATGGGGCCGGATCCGGCAGGAAGATCGCCGGATCCGGCATGGAGAGGGATCCTGTAGCGCTAGTCGGCGCCGGTCAACGTGATACCGCCCGCCTTCACTTTGGTCTTGATCTTCACGGAGTCACCTCCTTTCGGGACCGTGTCCTGGCTATAGAGTGCAGCCAGGTGGAGAATCCGGGGCAAGTGGTGACGAACTTCCCTCAGAATCGCCGAAGAGGTGCTCCTGGTGGACCCCCGGACCCCGTCGACGATCTACGTGGCCGGCACGGGCGGGACCTTCACCAGTGTCGACGGTGGAGAGACCTGGACGGACAGCAGCTTCGGGCTCCCGCGGCCGGCCACGCACCCATGGGCATCTTCTCCCTCGCGGCGGCCCCGTCCCAGCCGGACACCCTGTTCGCCGGCACCATTGGATGGGGTGCTGCTCGGAGGACGGGGATCGCCCTCCTCTCCAGCCGGTGCGGCATGAAGCGGAGCACGGACGGCGGCCGGACCTGGCAGGAGGTGATCCCCTGCGCGAATGAGGAAGGGGATGCCCGCGATCCGCGATCCGCGGTCCTTGTTCGTGGATCCCAAGGACCGCCAGACCGTTTACGTCCGTTTCTACGTATCCAACGGGGGCGGCCGCCAGGGCTCTGAGGCGTTCAAGAGCCGGGATGGCGGCCGCACCTGGAAGGCCCGCGGACTCCGGGTTCGCTCTCCCTTTTTGCCGTGGCGCCGAGTAACTTCCAGATCCTCTATGCGGTGGCCCAACTGTCGAGCCACGCGCGCCTGTGGCGGAGCGTGGACGGAGGGGAGACCTGGAAGGCTGTGAACCGGTCACAGACCGGCGTGCTCTACGGAGACCTGGAGGTGGATGCGGCGGACCCCGACAAGCTCTACGGCGGGGCTTTCAACGGAATCCGGGTCAGCCGGAACGGCGGCAGATCCTTCAAGCTGTTCAACGAGCCCCTGGAAAAAGAGAAGAGGGATACGTACAGGCTCTGGATCGACCCGACTCAACCTGGGCTCGTCTTTGCCAGCCCGTCGACGGGCGGCCTCTTCGTCCGCCGGTTCGAATAGCAACGAAATCGCCGGATCCGGCAGGGATTGCCGGATCCGGGAGTGAGGTAGCGAATCGCTGGGGAGCTTCAGTCGGCTCCGGTCATGACGACGCCGCCAGCCTTGACCTTGGTCTTGACTTTCATTTTTTAGCTCCTTTGTTTTTCCTGCTCGCGAGGTGCGTTAATCGGCTCCGGTCACCGTGATTCCGCCGGCCTTCAGAGTGGTCTTGACTTTCATGAGGTCACCTCCTTTGCCGTTCCAATCGTCCATTCCTTCTACGCATGTGGAGTCGAAAGGTTTTGGTCGCCAGGAAAGCGGAGGACGATCGAGCATGGCATAGAATAGGGAAAGGAGGTCCTCATGAGCTCAACCAGGCGTCCAAGGCTTTTCGTACCCCTTGCGTGCACCCTTGGACTGTTTCTCCTCGCTCTCCCAATCCAAGCGGAGCCCGAGCCGGGCCGTTGGACCCCCTTCGGTCCCGGAGGCGGCACACCCGGCGGGCTGGCGGTCGATCCCCGGGATCCCTCGGTGGTCTACGCGGCGGCACACGCCCTGTACCGAAGCCATGACGGCGGCGAGACGTGGACGGCCCTCTTCGGCCTGGGCCTCAGGAGCGTGGCGATCGATCCGGTGGATCCCTCCAGGATTTATGCCGGTGGCGACCGTCTCGTGCGCAGCACGGACGGGGGGCGGACCTGGGAGACCACATACTCCAGGACTCCTTTGGACGTCACGTCCCTGGCCGTGGTGCCGGGAAGACCTTCCGTGGTCTTCGCCGTCCACGCGACCGGAGTGCTGCGGAGCGCCGACGGCGGCGGCACCTGGTCGCCGGTCCTCGCCGATCGCCCGGTCCGTGAGATCGCGGTGGCCCCCGCCTCACCGCGGACCGTCTACGCCGCGAGCTACGGCGAGGTTTTCAAGAGCACCGACGCGGGGAAGAACTGGTCCCTTGTCGCGGCTCCTGTGAGTGACGACAGAGAGCTCATTCTCGGCATTGTCGCGGCCCCGTCCTCTTCCGGGACGCTCTATGCTCTCGTCCTCCCGCTCCTTGGCGGGCAGGATCTCTTCCGGAGCGACGACGGCGCCAGGAGTTGGAGACGGGTGGGGCGGGTCCCCGAAAGCACCACCCATGTCCTGGTGGATTCGCGGTCCCCGTCAAGGCTCTACGCCGGAGGTTTTGGAATCTTCGTGAGCGAGGACGGTGGAATGACGTGGAGGAGGATCCTCCAGGGCCTGCCCCAGCCCCCATACGGCGAATCGCTGAGGATCACCGCGCTCGCCGCGGATCCGTCCCGGCCGGGGATCCTGTATGCCGGCATCGAGGAGCGGGGCATCGCCAAGAGCACGAACAGCGGCTACGGGTGGCGGATCGGCGTCGAGACCGGGTTGAGCCAGGCTTTCGTGCGGACCTTCAAGTTCCACCCGCTGCGTCCGGACACGATCTATCTCGGCCTCACCGGCTCGGGAAGCCGGGCGTTCCGCAGCACGGACGGCGGCCGGACCTGGAAATCCTTCGCCCGCAGGATCAACCGCGACGGGCTTTACGACCTGGCCTTCGATCCCACGGATCCGGACCTCCTGTACACGACCGGCGGGAGCGGCCAGTGGCAGAGCCGCGACGGGGGAGAGACCTGGGAGCGGATCGGCAATTCCTTCGCTTACAAGATCGCCGCCTTGGGATCTCAGACCCTGCTCACCGGGGAGCACGAGGTGCGGCGCACCACGGACGGCGGCCGGACGTGGAACACTGTCATTCCTCCGCTTCTGAGTAACGGAGACCTCCTCTTGATGGGCGATCTCCGGGTCGATCCGGAGGACTCCCGGCACGTCTACGCGCTGATGTACACGACCAACGACGACAGCAAGGCCTACTCCTATCTGTTCCGTAGTGACGACAGCGGAGCTGCCTGGAAAAGATTGGGGGTCCATCCCTCCCTGCTGGCCGTGGCGCCGAGCGATTTCCGCACCCTCTACGCGGCCGACACGCGGACAGGCCGCATCCTGCGGAGTCTGGACGCTGGGGAGAGCTGGACGCCGATCCGCCAGACGCCTCCTTTGATGACCGACCTGACGGTGGACGCGAGCGATCCGGCCACGGTCTACATCGGCTCCCGTCGTGACGGGGTTCTGCGCAGCCGGGACGGCGGCGTGACCCTGGAGCCTCTCGGCGTCCCTCTGGAAATCTCGAAACAGGTGGGCCGTCTGTTCAGCCATCCGCAACGGCCCGGGCTCCTTTACACCGATTCCTTCGACGGCGGCCTGTTCGAGATCCGGTTCGAGTAAAAAGGGCGCGCCCACGGGCGCGCCTCGAGGCCCGACGTGCACCTCCTCTTGTGAACCCTTTCTACCGGAGGAGGAGTCTTCGATGCGGCTTCGTGGTATCACCATCCCCATTCTCGCGGCCCTGGCGTTCGTGGCGATCGCGGGGCAGGCCGGCGCCCAGCCCTGCCTGATCTTCGTCCACGGCAAGCAAACCGACACCAACACCTACACCAGCTACACCTCGGCCCGGAACTACTGGGTGAACGGCTCGAACGACTTCGTCCGCACGGCCACCAAGAGCTTCGCCACGCCTTACTACGTGGTGGGCTACAACGGCACCCGGCCCTACTGGGAACCGCAGTCGGCCGGCGAGGTGGCGAACGAGATCGTCAACGCCACCAACGGCATCGCCGACGGCGGCGGCCACCGGTGCACGAAGACCTACGCCCAGGGCGGCACGTTCTGGGTGATCGCTCACAGCATGGGCGGGACGATCATGGACTACATCCTCGGCAACAACGACGCTTCCGATCCTAATTTCAACGCCAACGGACCCTACGACCAGGTGGCGCAGCGCATCAGCCTGGCAATCGCCGTGGGCGGCGCCCACCGGGGATCGCAGGGCGCGGACGCCGTGTGCCTGCAGTCGAACCCGTTCTGCAGCTTCATCGCCATCTTCATCCAGAGCTGCGATGACGCAACCTACTGGCTGCGCAGCGCGGACGACGTCCAGGTGCGGACCTACTCGAACGCGCCGGCGAAGACGGTCCACCTGACGGGCGGCTACGAGGCCATCTTCGGCGCCAGCGCCTGCATCAACGGCGAGGACGACGGCGTCGTGCAGTACGCCTCGATCTTCGCCTGCAACGGCAGCGCGACGGCGAGCTACGACAACACGAACGTCTGCGGCAACACGAGCAAGCAGGAGGCTTCGGGCTTCCGCAATCTCGACGCCACGCACGAGAATCACGACGACGAGCGCAACGCCAGCGACACCGACGTGCGCAAGGCCATCCCCGGTGGCATCTGGAACTGCAACGGCGTGCCCTGCGCACCCAACACCACCGTCCAGAGCGCCATGAACACCGCCCAGTTCATCGCCACGCTTTACTGATTGGTACCAGCGAAAAAGATCACCAGGAGAACAGCCATGAAAAAAATGATTGGAATCGCGATGACCCTGCTGGCGGTCCCGGCAATGGCTCAGATTGAAGCGGGCAAGCTGGCCCGCGAAACCGCCAAGGAATACCGGGAGCTGGCGCGTTATCCGGAAAGCTCCCGCGTGGTGAACAAGGGAGAGGCCGACCCCGTCCGCGAGAAGCGCCAGCCCACCCGGCAGACCCGGCGCGGCTCGGACGCGAACGATCCCACCCTCGCCGTGTGGGCTTCGAAAGTGAGCTACGAGAAGGGGCAGGCGATCGATCTCTATGCCTCGCTGGAAGACCGCGGCAAGGCCATCTCCGCCGCGACTGTGATCACCGGCGAGATCGAGGACAGTGAAGGCAGGATTCTCGCTCAGGTCACCTATCAGGATAACGGCAAGGATGCCGACCTGCGGGCGGGTGACGGCGTCTACTCGGCGCGCCTGATCCCCTCGACATTGATTGCCACGGCGAGCTACATGGTGCGCGTCCAGACTCGTCTGGCCGACGGCGACCCGCTGTCGGCGGCCGGCGGCTTCCTCTACAGCGATCCCTCCGCCCATCTGACGGGCCGGTACCGGGACGTGCTGCGCGACGGCAACCTCGTCATCGCCGCCGAGGTCGAGGTGACCGAGCGCGGCCGGTTCCACCTCGCGGGCACGCTCTATTCGATGGCCGGAGAACCGATCGGCTACGCCCAGGCCGCGGCCGAGCTCGAGCCCGGCCGGCAGTGGATCGAGCTCTCCTACTACGGCCTCCTGTTCCACGACCGGCAGGCCGCCGGGCCCTACCGTCTCGGCACCCTGGCCCTCGCGACCACGGGCCGCATGCCGAACGCCCTGAACGACCTGGTGGAGAACGCCCACGTCACCCGGGCCTACCGGGTCCAGCAGATGCGGAACGTGTCCTTCGAGCGTCCGCAGCTCCTCGATGCGGCGAAGCGCCTGGAGGTGGATGCGGAGAGGGCGGAGCGCGAGGCGCGGGGGCCGGCGGAACAGTAAGGTTTTTCGTTTCGCAGGGGCGGCCACATGGGGCCGCCCTTACGATCCTGGTTTTGCCAACTCAAACAGATTCCGCGCCGTCGAGAACTCCAGCACCGGCTTGTCGTCCACGTTCACGACCTCCACCCGTCCCAGGAAGGCGGGCACCTGGTCGGGGCGCACGGCCGGCTGGTTGAGGAAGTCCGTGATCCCCTTCAGGGAGAGGCCGATCTCGTCGAAGTCCCGCTGGACTCCCGGCTGGGTCAGCTTCGCCAGGACCTCGTGGAGCTCGACCTGGAAAGGCTCTTTCGACGCCAGCAGGATGACGTCGCTCCCCACCTGCCAGAAGGTCACCTGGGGAAAAACTGAGGTCAGCGTGTTCAGCATGATCCGGAAATCCTCGCGCTCCATCTCGTAGAGCGGCACCCACTGGCAGAGGACGCCGCGTGGGGCCAGACGCGCCGCCGCCGAGCGGTAGAACTCCTGAGTGAAGAGACCGGAGACGCCCGCCACCCAGATGTTGGGCGGTTCGGAGGTGATGACGTCGTAGACCTCGTCCGTGCCATCCACGAAGTTCCGGCCGTCGTTCTGCACCACCCGCACCCGCGGGTCCTCCAGAGCCCGGTCATTGAACGCCGCGAAGTGCCGCCGGGCCGTCTCCACGACCAGTGGATCGATCTCCCCCGCCATGATCGATTGAGGAGACGAGTGGTGCACCAGGGCGCGGAGCGTGAACCCGCCGCCCAGCCCGATGGCCAGCACCCGTTTCGGATCGGGGTGGAAGAGCATGGGCAGGTGCCCGAGGAGGATCTGCGTGCGGTTGTCCTTGATCGACGTGCTCGCGTCCGTCTTGCCGTTGTGCTTGAGCAGCAGGTCCGGACCCAGCCCCACCACGGCCACCTGACCATAGAAACCCTGCCGCTCCGTCACCGGCCGCAGGGAGCGGACCTCCGCCTCGTAACTCTCCAACGAGCCGGCGCGCAGCCCGTGGTAGTAGAGGGCGTGGATCGGCAACTCTAAACGGAGCACCACGGGCGAGAGGAGCACGGCCCCCGCGAGCAGCGCCGCGCAGACCGCCGCGGGCATTATTCGACGAGGACCGAGCCGCGGGCCAGGCGACATGATAAGGAACACGGCGGCCCCCAGGGCATACACCGCGAGCGTCACCAGCATCAGCCCCTGGAAGCCCCAGGCCGGCAGCAGCACGAATTCGGCGAGGAAGGCTCCAAGCACCGCGCCCAGGGTGTTGACGAAGAAGACCCGTCCCGCCGCCGTCCCCCGCTCGGCCGCGGCCCGCGTCACCAAGCGGGCCACCAGCGGGAAGTTGGCGCCCATGGCAACCGTGGCCAGCAGGACGATCAGACCGATCACGAGACACACCGCAAGTTGGAAGGCGTAGTAGCCGCCGCTCCAACTAAAAATCGCGAAGTAGGCCCGGGTGAAGAGGTCTCCCGAGCGGAACACCAGCACGCCACAGAGCGCGACAACCGCGAAGAGACAGGCCACGGCGGCAAAGGGATCGCGGATGCGATCGATCCGCTTCGCCGTCAGCAGGCTTCCCAGTCCGATGCCGGAGAGGAAACCCGCGAGCACCGTGCTCGTCGAGTAGATATGGGTGCCGTTCAAAAGTGAGAAGAACCGGTTCCAGCCCGTCTCCAGAAGCAGCGCCGCGCCCCCGGTCAGGAAGAAGACCGCGAGCAATATCCCAGGAAATACTCCGGGCCGCGCCGGAGAAGGGAAGGGTTCTTCAGCAGGCGGAGGACCGGCCTCGGCGATGCGTTGCGCCTTGCGTTCTCTCCGGCTGACGTGCCCCTTCTCGCCTTTCCTGATCAGGATCAGGAGCCCGATCCCCACGGCGGTGAGGCCCAGCAGCCACGTGGAGGCCGAGAGGCCCAGCATGGGCACCAGGAGGAAACCCGCCGTGAGCGCGCCCACGGCCGCGCCCAGGGTGTCGAGGCCGTAGACGAGGGAGAGGTCGTGCCCCACGTACTCCAGGTCCCGCCCGTAAAGGCGCACGGCGAGAGGGAAGACGGCGCCGATGGCGAACGTGGGAACGATCATCGCGAGGAACACCACAACGAGCTTCGCGAGGGCGGAAGGCAGGGCCGAGAGGTCGTCCGGAAAGACCGCGAGGAAGAGGTTCCTTCCGATGTCGAAGACCGGCAGGCTCAGGACGCAGTAGACG
>CAXTNS010000236.1:7002-9287 GCA_964245465.1 uncultured Thermoanaerobaculia bacterium | reverse complement strand
GTACACACCCCTGGACTGCCACGAAACCGCCCGCCTCTTCTCTGGGCTTAGGCGAGATCGGGCCGGCGTGGCTGCGCGTCCAGGCTCACCTCTCAGAGCCCCGCCTCCTCGCGAGCAGCGTCTATCAGGACGGCAACTGGAGGCTGCTGATCAACGGCAGACCCGAGCACACGACCCTCGCCAACGGCCCGTTCGTGGCCGCCTGGCTGTCTTCGGGCGATTCGGGGATCGATCTCCTCTACCGGCCGGGGAGCTTCGTGCTGGGGCTCGTGGTCGCGGCGCTCGGGCTGGCTGCCGGCGTGGCACTCTGGGTGCCGCCGCCGCAGGCAGTCCACAGATCCCAGACCCAGAGCAGCCGGTCGGCGTAGACCGGCTCGCCCCAATCGCGCTTCAGGCGGCTGGCAAGGGCGCCCGCCGACTCCCGGAGCAGGCGCCGGAGCGGCTGGGCGACCTCGAATTCGGAGATCCGCCCGCCGGGAGTGATCCGGTCCTCCTCCCGCGCCACGTTGCGATGGACGATCACGTACCGTGCGCCGCTCCGGCAGAGCACCCGCGGCTCGGGGGCCACCACGTTCCTCATGGCCAGTGGGGGCTGGAACAGGATGTGCTGGGGGGTCGAGACGAGGACCCGGCCGCCGTGGACCTCCTGGTACACGTAGAACGTGCGGTTCGAATCCCAGACGAAGACCCAGGGAAATTCAAGGACCGTCTCCCCTTTCAGCCGCCGGTAGAACGCTGGGACGTCCTCGGTCGGCGCCAACCGGTACGGCCTGTAGAAGCCCACGAAGTCGTTGTGGTGAAGGAACGAGGTCCGGCGGACGATCGGATCCGCGAACGGTCCCAGCACCGCGAGCATCAGGATGATGATGCCTGCGCCAAGGCGGAGAGTCCCAAGTGCCGCCGACGCCCACAGCAGCACGAACGGCAGGACGGGCAGGAGATAGCGGCCGAGGATGACGGGGCTCGCCATTCCCACGGGCGAGAGGATCAGCAGGCCCGCGACATGTCCGCCTACCACGGCGAGAGTGAAGAGGGCGAGCCGCCGGTCCTTCCGGATCAGAACGATCAGGCCTGCCAGGACCGCCATCCAGAAAAGCAGAGCGAGCCAGCCATAGGCGGTGCCCGCCTGAAGGCGGAAGACATCGGGCAGGACCTCGCTCCAGGGGACGGACTGCTCCACGCTCTTGCCCGCGATGACGCCGAGCAGAGAGGCCCTCGCCGGTACCAGGAACAGGGCGAAGGCTGCCGTGAGCGACAGCCCTAGCAGGACGAGATCCCGCAGGTCTCGCCTCAGATCTTCCCGCCGGACGAGCGCGTCGCCGGCCGCGAACAGGAACGGCGCCGCCACCACCGGCCCCGCCCCGAGGTGGAACCAGACCGCCAGGGCCCCGAGGAGCACGTAGACCGCGCCGGACCGCCACGACCGCGTCCGCCACCACGCCTCGAAGGCCATGACGGCTCCAAAGGAAAAGAGCACCATTGGCATGTACGAGCGGGCGATGCGGCTGTAGAGGACGAGGGCGGGCGAGAGGGTCACGAACCACCGGTAGACCGCCAGGGTACCAGGGCTCACCCTGCCGGAGACCGCGGCAGGCAGGGCCAGCAGCAAGGCCAGGCCGCAGAGCAGCACCGGCAGCCGGAAGACCATCTCCGTGACCGGCACACCCCAGCCCATCAGCAGCTTGTAGACCGCCGTCAGCGGGATGCAGTTGTCGGTCTGCTGATAGGTGACGAGGATCTTCGAGAGCGGCAGGTTGAGGGCCGCGCGGATCGCGTGGACCTCGTCGCCCCCGAGGATCTGGCACGGCAGGTTCCAGAGGCGAAGCACCGCCCCAACCCCGAAGGGCAGAAGGACGTCGGCAGCAGTACGAAGGGCTCTCTGGCGGGCCAAGAGATGAGAGGCTACTTCGGCCGCTCACTTCGAGGCAAGCCGGCCCATTCCCAAGGCCGCCGCCTGAAGCTCCTCGCGCAGGACACGGCGGAACGTCTCTTCGAGAGCCTCGCGCCGGCCCCGGATATGCTCCAGCAAAGCCCGGTTGATGAGGGTCTGGTAGTTGCCCCCGCCTGCTAGATGGGTCTGCCCCCGAAACCAGTCGAGAATTTCGTCATCCAGCCGGATGGTAATCCGGGTCTTCCCCTGGGGGATCGGCTCGATGGGACCGCGTTTGCCTTGGCTGAAGTCGTATTCCTCTTTCATGTCTTTCATATTCGCAGGGCTCATAGGCTTTCCTCCCGCGCGGAGTGGCCTTCCGCGCCGAGATGATCCGGATCTTCAGCCGGCGCCA
>CAXTNS010000236.1:2353-6975 GCA_964245465.1 uncultured Thermoanaerobaculia bacterium | reverse complement strand
CTGCCCCGTGGCACCGGCTCCGACCCCGTGACAAACCGCTGCTCGTCCGCGTCTTCGTCTTCCACCGTAACGCAGCACTCGTCGGCGAAAACCGTGGCCGCCTCAGCGAAATCGACGCCATGCTTCCAGACGTTCTGGGCCGCTTTTCCGGGGCTCCACTCATACTCATCCATTATATGCACGCTCGTACACTCCGTCAAGGGAATACGGCGATTCAATTCCCGAGCGGCGTCACGGCCGTGCTCAGGAATCAACGATCCTTGTCTGAAACCGGGAACAGTCTACCTTAGAACAGGAAAGCAGGAAAGGCGAGCAGGCTCACATCGAGATCGAGCCTTTGCGGAACTCCGTCTTGTCGAGATGGGCGTTGACCAGGACCGGCGAGCCCTCGCGGGCGAGCCTCACGGCCTCCGCGAGCACCGCCCGCACGTCCCCTCCCCGCTCGATCAGGAGCCCGCGGCCGCCGTAGCCCTCGGCGACCTTGTGGTAGTCCGTCCTCGCGAGCACCGTGCCCACGTCGTCCTTCAGGACCTCGATCTGCTCGCGGGCGATCTGGGTCCAGCCGGCGTCGTTGCCCACCACCGCGATCACCGGGATTCCGTGGCGGGCGAAGGTGTCGAACTCGGCGAGGCTATAGGCTACGGAGCCGTCACCGTAGAGGATCCACACATCCGCCTCCGGACGGCAGAGCTTGGCCCCCAAGGCGAACCCGCCGCCCACGCCCAGGGTGCCAAAGACGCCAGGGTCGAGCCACGCGAGCGGTCCCCGCGGGCTCAGCGTGTAGGCGGCGGTGGCCACGAAATCGCCGCCGTCGGCCACGATGACGCTCTCGGGTGCCAGGGCCCGGTCGATCTCGCGGCAGAGGTGGATGGGATTGACCCGCTCTCCCTGGACCCCCGCCTGCTGTTCGATCTCGCGCTCGCGCTCCTCGTCCCGGGCGCGCAGGGTGCCGAGCCAGCCTTCCCATCTCCCGCCACCTTTGCCTTTGAGTGCCTCCGCCAAGCCCCTCAGGAGGAGCCCCGGATCGGCGTGGACGCCGAGGTCCGGCTTGCGGTTCATCGTCAGGTCCGCCTCGCTCCGGTTGACCGAGACGAGAAAGGCCTTGCGGCTCACGTGGCGGCCGTAGTCCAGCCGGAAGTCGTTGGGGATGCCCGCCAGGAGGACCAGATCCGCCTCGCGCAAGGCCTCCTTGCGCTTGTGCCGGAGTTGGAGCGGGTGGCCGGGGCCGAGCAGCCCGCGGGCACCGCCGGCCAGGTAGACGGGCACGCCGATCGCGTCGATGGCCGCCGCCAGCTCTCGCGCCTCCTCCCGGGTGGGCGACGACAGGAGCACCTGCCCGCCCAGCACCAGCACCGGGCGCTTCGCCTTGCGCAGCCGGGCTGCGGCCTTGCGAACGTCGCCCCGGTCGGGAGCGGATGGTGGGATCGGCCGCGGCGGTGCCGCAACGTGCCTGTCCGCTCCGGCGAAGAGCTTCGAGGCGTGACGCTTCAGGTAGAGGCGCATGCCGGCCCCCGCGATCCCTCCGCCCTTGGAACTGGCGCCGTACCACTGGCGCACCAGCTCCTCTCCGTAGAGAAGATCGACCGGGCACTCCACGAACACGGGGCCGGGCACGCCCGATCGGGCCACGTCGAACGCCTTCTCGACCATCGGCACGAGGTCGCGCACGGTCTTGGCCGAGGCGGCCCACTTGACGTGCGGCTCGAACAGGGCCATCTGGTCGATGTCCTGGAGCGAGCCCCGCCCCTTGAGCAGCGTGGCCGCGGCGCCTCCCAGGAGCACCACGGCCGATTGGGCGAGTTGGGCGTTCTTGATGGCGGTGATCGTGTTGGTGACGCCCGGCCCGGCCGTGACGGCCGCCACTCCGGGCACGCCCGTCAGCCGGAAGACCGCGTCGGCGGCGAAGACGGTGTCCACCTCGTGGCGCACGTCCACCACCCGGATGCCCAGGCTCTTCGCCCCCACGAGGATGGGCGAGATGTGCCCGCCGCACAGGGTGAAGAGGAACCGCACCCCCTGCTTCTCCAGGACCTGCGCGACGCGATCTCCGCCGTTCATGCCTCATCTCCCGCGTCCAGCGCCCCGTCCAGCACGTGGCGCTCCAGCGTGAAGCAGCGGAAGGAGCCGGACATCACCGCCTCCTCCCCTCGCCGCACCTCGACCCGCACCCGGCTCTTCCGGCCGTCGGTCTCTTCCGATGTCTCCAGGGTTGCCCGGGCCACCAGCCGCTCCCCCACCGTGACCGGCTTCAGGAAGCGGACCTCCGCGCTCCCCAGCACCACGTTGGGATGGTTGACCGCCAGCATGGCCGCGTAATCCGCGAGGCCGAAGACGAACCCGCCGTGAACCAGCCCGCGCTCGTCCGCCGCCATCTCCGGCAGAGCCGTCCAGGCCACGGCGGCCGAGCCCTCGCCGATCTCCAGAGGCTCGCCACAGAGGCGGCGGTCGATGGCGAGGTGGGTGGCCGGGATCAAGGGGATCTCCTATCCGCGGCGGATTATATGCTCTCGCCGATGCCCGCCCCCTGGAACGGCGACGCCACCGCCCTGGAGGATGACCTCCGCCGCTCCGTCCGCGGCGAGGTGCGGTTCGACGCCGGCAGCCGCGCCCTCTATGCGACGGACGCCTCGAATTTCCGCCAGGTGCCCCTCGGCGTCGTCATTCCGCTGGACGAGGAAGACCTCATCGCGGCCGTCGCGGCCTGCCGGCGGCATGGCGCTCCCCTCGTCCAGCGCGGCGGCGGCACCAGCCTGGCGGGCCAGGCCTGCAACGCCGCCGTGGTGGTGGACGGCTCCCGGCATCTCCAGGGCATCCTGGAGATCGATCCCGAGCGGCGGCTCGCCCGCGTCCGGCCCGGCACAGTGCTCGACGACCTGCGGCGGGAGGCGGGGCTCCACGGGCTCACCTTCGGCCCCGACCCCGCCACGCACGCCTGGTGCACCCTGGGCGGCATGATCGGCAACAACTCCTGCGGCGTCCATTCGGTGACCACGGGCCGGACCTCGGACAACGTCGAGGCGCTGGAGATCCTCACGTACGACGGCCTGCGCCTGCGGGTCGGGCCTACTTCAGAGGGAGAAATCGATCGCATCGTCCGCTCGGGCGGGCGGCGGGGCGAGATCTATCGCCGCCTGCGCGAGCTGCGGGACCGGTACGCGCCCCTCCTCCGCGAGCGATTCCCCCACATCCCCCGCCGTGTCTCGGGTTTCAATCTCGACGAGCTCCTCCCCGAGCGCGGCTTCCACGTGGCCCGCGCCCTGGCCGGCAGCGAGGGGACCTGCGTCACTTTCCTCGAAGCCACCGTGCGCCTAGTGCCCGCTCCCAAGGCCCGCGTCCTCGTGGTCCTCGGCTATTCGGACATCGTCCGCGCTGCAGAGCATGCCTCGGAGGTTCTGGCCGCCGGCCCCATCGGGCTCGAAGGAATGGACCGCTTCCTGGTGGACAACGAGTTCACCCGCCGCTCCTACCGCGAGGTCCTCTCCCGGCTGCCGGAAGGAGACGCCTGGCTGATGATTGAATTCGGAGGCGAATCCCGAGAGGCGGCAGCGGATCGGGCGCGGCGCTTCGCCACGGTACCGGCGCTGATCGTCGAAGACTCTCGGGAGCAGTCGAAGATCTGGCAGGTCCGCGAAGCCGCCGTGGGGACGACCTCCCGCGATCCGCGCCTGGGCGACGCCTGGCCCGGCTGGGAGGATTCAGCCGTACCTCCGGAGAGCCTCGGCCCGTATCTCCGCGACCTCAAAGCCCTCCTCGCCCGTCACGGCTACGGCGCCGCCCGCTATGGCCACTTCGGAGAAGGCTGTCTCCACGCGCGCGTCAACTTCGACTTCACGAGCCCGGAGGGCGTCCGCCGGTACCGCTCCTTCCTGGAGGAGGCGGCGGACCTAGTGGCGACTCACGGCGGCTCGCTCTCGGGTGAGCACGGCGACGGCCAGCAGCGGGGCGAGCTTCTCGCCCGCATGTTCGGCGAGGATCTGGTCCAGGCCTTCCGTGAATTCAAGGCCATCTGGGACCCTCACAACCGCATGAACCCCGGCAAGAAAGTAGATCCCCTCCTCCTCGACACGGACCTGCGCCCCTCGCTGCGCCTGGCAAACCCGGAGACCGCCTTCCGCTATCCCGGAGACGCCGGAAACTTCGCCCGCGCCGCCAGCCGCTGCGTGGGCGTCGGCAAGTGCCGAAGGAATGGCGGCGGCGTGATGTGCCCCAGTTACATGGCAACCCGCGAGGAAAAGCATTCCACGCGCGGCCGGGCGCGCCTGCTCTTCGAGATGCTGGAGGGCGGGGTGATCCGGGACGGCTGGAAGAGCGAGGAGGTCCACGAGGCGCTCGACCTCTGCCTCGCCTGCAAAGGGTGCCGCGCGGAGTGCCCGGCCGGAGTGGACATAGCCACCTATAAAGCCGAGTTCCTCCACCACCACTACAAGGGACGCCCCCGGCCCAGGCTCGCCTACGCCGCCGGACTGGTGTACTGGTGGGCGCGGATGGGCTCGGTGGCGCCTGGTGTTGCCAACCTCCTGGGAGGATGGCTCAAGGGAATCGCTGACGTCCATCCCGATCGCGGGCTCCCTCCCCTGGCAAGGGCAACCTTCAGGGATGGATTCGCCGGATCGGGCGGGGAG
>CAXTNS010000236.1:0-2343 GCA_964245465.1 uncultured Thermoanaerobaculia bacterium | reverse complement strand
GATCGCCCACGCCGCCGTTACGATCCTGGAAGCCGCCGGACACCGCGTCTCGATTCCCCGAAGGATCCTCTGCTGCGGCCGGCCTCTCTACGACTTCGGCATGCTCGACCTTGCCCGCCGCCAGCTCCGGCAGGTCCTCACGGTCCTGAGGCGGGAGATCGAGGACGGCGCTCCCGTCGTGGGCCTGGAGCCGAGTTGCGTGGCCGTGTTCCGCGACGAGCTCGTCAACCTCTTCCCCGACGACGCCCTCGCCCAGCGCCTCTCCGCCCAGACCTTCACGCTCGCCGAATTCCTGGCCCGTGAAGGCTTCGAGCCGCCCCGCCGCGAAGGCCGTGCGATCGTCCACGGCCATTGCCATCACCATTCCGTCATGGGGATGGACGCGGACCGGACCCTCCTGGCAAGGATGGGCCTGGACTTCGAGATCCTCGACTCCGGCTGCTGCGGCATGGCCGGAGCCTTCGGATTCGAGCGGGATCACTATGAGATTTCGATCGCCTGCGGGGAGCGGGTCCTGCTCCCGGCCGTCCGCGAGGCGAGTCCGGAGACCTTGATCCTGGCGGACGGCTTCAGTTGCCGCGAGCAGATCGCCCAGGTTACTGGGAAACGGGCCCGTCACTTGGCGGAGGCTCTTGCGGCGGCCCTCCGATCGTGATCTTCCGGCCCCGTCTCCAGAGCCGGCGCAGACCCAGCACCACCGCCGCGATCACCAGGCCGACCGGCAACAGCACGATCAACGTGTAGATGACCGCGTCCACCAGCCAGCGCAGGAAACCCACCAGGGTCCGGGCGCTCCCGCGCAGCGTGTCCCCCGGCCGCCAGTCGTCGCTCGCCACCACCGGCCGGGCCGCTTCCGTGGGCACCAGCTCCAGGTTGATGGTCGACAGCGCCGCCAGCTTGTCGAAGGAGTTGAGCTGGGTGCGGATCTGCTCGATCTGCGAGCGGACCTCGATCAACTGCTGGTAGACCGCCATGATCTCTTCTACCTTGCGCGCCCGCTGGCGCGATTCGGCGAGGAGGGCCCTCAGCTCGTTCTCGGTGGCTTCCAGGGTACGCATGCGGGCGTCCAGGTCCACGTACTGGTCCGTCACGTCGTCGACCTGCTGATGCTCCTGATTGACGCGGACGGCGAGGGCGCGGATCGCCTTTAGGGCCTCGTCCAGCCGCTCGACCGGTACGCGGAGGGTCAGCGTGTAGTACATGAGCTCGCCCTGCCGCTGCCCGTTCGAGCTGCCGACGTATCCGCCGAGCCGGACGGCGAGGGCCTGCACCTGGGCCGCCACCTTTTCCGTGTCCCGCACCTCCAGTTGCAGGTTGACGGTCCGGATCAGCTTGCGGGGAATGGCCCGCACCCGGTTCGCGGCAGGAGCACCACCCGGCGCCGCCTGCGCCTGGCCCTCGGCCGAGGCGTCACGGGCAGGCTCGGAAGCCGCCACCGAGGCCGGAGCCTCTCTCGCTTCGTATTCCGCTTTTTTACAAGATCCCAGCGATAGAAGAAGCACTGCCAAGGTCAAGGCCTGGAACGGCTTCATCGCCATCCTCCGCAGAAAGATGCAGCAGTATGGCACAGTTGAATGTAAGATGACCTCAGAAGACCACTCCTGAGCTCGTACGGAGGTTTTGCAATGGCTTCACGGAAGTTGCCCTTGGCTCTCGTGGCGGTGGGGATGCTGATCGGCTCCCTGGCGGGAACCGCTCAAGACGACTCGGGCCTCCCGGCGGAAACCCTCGCACAGTCGACCCCGGTCTTCGCGTTCCAGAGCCAGGGCACCAGCCGGCCGGGGCTGGTCTTCACCCGCAGCGGCAACACCCAGGAGCATGATCCCAGGGTCTTCATCTCCTCGCGCGACGGTTGGCGGCTGATCCAGCTCCCCGAAGAGCTGCACAACTCGATCTGGGTCTACGCGGGCCGGTCCCTCACGGGAACCGACATCTGGGGTCTCACCCAGACCGGCAGTCCCGGTACGGGCCTGCAGCTCGTCTGGAGCGGCAACGGCGGGCGGAACTGGCGCGTTCGAGGCTTCCTCCAGAAAATCTCCCCTCACGCCGTCATCGACCTGTTCACCCTCAACGGGGAAAAAGGCACGCTCATCCTGCGCCTCGACGAGGATCCCCGCCCCGACGCGCCCCGGCTCGGCTACTACCTCTACCTCACCAAGAACGGTGGCAAGAGCTGGTCCGAGGCCATCTACTCCCAGGGCAAGCCCCTGCCTCCCCCCGATCTGCTGGCGCGCCCTGACCGCACCTTCGACGCCAACCAGCCCCTCGACATCGCCGGCTGGCAGCGTCTCCTGGCCGAGCTTCAGCCCGGCGAGATCGAGGGATCGCTCGATCCGTACCTGG
>CAXTNS010000235.1:0-9292 GCA_964245465.1 uncultured Thermoanaerobaculia bacterium | reverse complement strand
GCAGCCCGGCCCCCCCTCCTACGTTTGCTTTTTATAACCACGCCTTTAGCCTGCCGCCTGGGTGGCGGGCGCTCCCAGGGCGCTACGCCTTGAGCAGCGGCAGCCGCCTGCCCGTCCACCTCGGGAAGAGCTTGCCGTCGTCCTTGATCCCCAGGTGCTTGCCGGCCAGCTCGCAGAAGACGGCTCGGAAGTCGGTCGTCACGGGCAGGTCGCGCCCCTCGTAGAGGGCTCCGAGCTCCAGGCCCGGGAAGGTGCCGTGGACCTTGCCGCCGTCCACCTTGTTGCCCAACACGAAGAGACAGGAGCCATGGCCGTGATCGGTGCCGCCGGAGCCGTTCTCGCGGACGGTGCGGCCGAACTCGGTCATGGTGGTGAGGAGGACCTGGTCCTGGTACGGCCCGAGGTCCGTCCAGAAGGCCTGGATGGACTGGGCGAGGTCGCGGGCCTGGCGAGCGAAGGTCGGCCCCTGCTGCACGTGGGTGTCCCAGCCGCCGGACTCGGCGAAGGCGACCTCCAGGCCCACGCCGGACTTGATGAGGATGGCGATCTGCCGCAGGGCGTTGCCGAGAGGCGTCCGCGGGTACTCGGCGCCCGCGGCCGGACGGTAGTTCTCGATCTCGGCCGCGGAAAGCATGTGGACGGCCTTGAATGTCTCGCCTCCGGTGTCGCGCAGGAGGTCCTGGGAGGTCTGGTCGTAGAGGGCCTCGAAGCCGTGGCCGGCCACGGCGGCCGTGCGGTCGGCGCCGGGGAGCTGGACCTTGAAGTCCGCCAGGTTGGTGACGGCGAGGGCCGGCGCATCGCCATAGAGGGAGCGCGGCAGGGCCTGCGTCAGGGCCACGGCCCGGAAGGGGGAACCATCGTGCCCCAGGAGGCCCACGGCGCGGTTGAGCCAGCCGTTCGGCGTACCCTTGCGGCCGGGCGTGCCGGTCTCCATGAAATCCTGGGCGTCGAAGTGGGAGCGCGTGGGGTCGGGCGATCCCACGGCGTGGACGATGGCCAGGCGCTTGTCTTTCCAGAGAGGCAGCAGCGGCTCGAACGCGGGATGGAGGCCGAAGCCGGTCTGGAGATCGAGGGTGTCGGCTGTCGCGACCCGGGGCCGCAGGGTCTTGAGCGCCGCCGCGTCGATGGGCGGCACGGCGGCGAGGCCGTCCATGGCGCCGCGCTGGAAAATGGTCACCAGGACCTTGCGGCGGTTCGACGGAGTGGAGCCCGTGCCCGCGGCGGCGAGAGCGGCGCGGGTGATGAAGCCGGGACCGCCTCCCACGCCGACGGTGAGGAGGGCGATGCCGGAACCTTTGAGGAAAAGTCTGCGGGTGAGCATGGTGGCGTCCTCCTACCTTCTCTGAAATTCCGGCGACCCCAGAATCACCCCCACTACCTGTTCGAGCGGCGTGGGCGGCTTGCGGTCGATCGGCTCCTTGGGAGCATCGCTGTCACCCAGGCGGTCACGGATCTTGATCGAGCGCGTTCCCGTCTCTGAGCCGCCGCCGTAGACCATCTCCTCCTCGGGATCGCCTTTGGTGCTCCTGGTGGTCTCCTTGGGAGCGGCCTGGTCGACCTTCTTGGCGAGATTGGGGTCGGTCACCATGGGGCCGAGGAGCTTCAGGGTGGCGGTGAGGTCACGGCCGGGCAGGAGGAGGCCGGCGTAGAGGCGCAGGGCTTCCTCGCGGGACTCGGGCTCACGGCCGCCGTTCAGAGCCGTCCAGTCCAGGTCGATTCCCCTGACGCGGTCGGCCGCGAGTTGGAGGCCGAAGCTCATGCGGTTCAAGAGCGAGCCGGTGTTCACCCAGGTCTCGGCGCGGTCGGGATAGCCCGTGGGCGCCTGGTAGGCGTAGAGGGGCTGGCCCATACGGGCGATCCACTTCAGGATCTCGCGCGGATCGCCGATCTCGCCGCCAATGTCCCCGTCAATAATTCGCAACGCCGAGGCCGCCAGCTCGAAGGGGGACTTGATCTTGGCGCCCACGGCGTCGCGGCTCCAGAACTCGGGGGATTCGACGAGAGCCACGAGCAGGCGCCGAATGTCGCCGCCATTGCCGGCATCGCCGCCGGTCTTCAGGTAGACGTCCGCCAGACGGTCCACCAGGGCCGGCGGCGGATTGTCGGAGACGAAGCGCACGGCGATCTTGCTGGCGAGATGCCGGGCCGTGGCGCGGTGGGCGGCCAGCAGGTCGAGCACGGCTTCGCCGTCCTCGATGCCGCGGCCGGCGGGCAGGCGGGTGCCGAGAACGGTCTTCTCGCCCGCGTCGTGCTGGTCGGCGCGGAAGAGGAATTCGCCGTCCTTGTGAAAACCAAGGCCTCCTCTGCGGTCAGCGAGGGCCAGCCGCTGCTCGGCCCTCTCGCGGGCCTTGCCGGGAGGCATCAGGGTCCAGCCCGTGAAGGCGCGGGCCACCTCGACGACGTCCTGCTGGCTGTAGCCGCCGTCCACTCCCAGGGTGTGCAGCTCCATCAGCTCGCGGGCGTAGTTCTCGTTGACGCCGCGGGGCCGAGCCTTTTTCGTGGGATCGACATGAACAGCCGGTCTCGTCCCAAACCGGCCGCGCCGTCTCATCCCGTCCATGGTGGTGGGCGCGTCGTCCGCCGCGGAGGACTGGGCGTTGTCGAGGTAGACCAGCATGGCGGGGCTCTTGGCCGTGGCCTCCAAGAGGTCACGGAAGCGGCCCAGCGCGTGGGGGCGGATGGCGTCCCGCTCGTAGGGGAGGAGGAAGGCCCGGGCCTTGTTGTCCGTGGCCGAGACGTTGAAGTGGTTGAACCAGAAGTCAGTCATCACCTCGCCGAGCTGGTTCTCGGACTCCACGGCCCGCACGAGTTTCTGGACCATGAGCTGGCCCAGAAGCTCCTTCTGGGGCCGGTAGCCCTTCTCCTGGGCGAAGGCCATGACCTTGGACCTCAGGGCGTCCCGATCCTCCTCCTTGAGGTCCTTGCGGCTGACGTCCCCTGACAGGATCCCGGCCTCCTTCGCTTCATAGAGGACGAGACCCGGTGGCGGATAGGTCTTGAAGATCTCGGCCGTGGACAGGCCCAGGGCCGGCAGGCGGCGCAGGCGCTCTTCCATCTCCCCGTCCGGCAGGCCGCCCGCGAGCTGGCGCGCGAACCAGCGCTCCAGGCCCATCCTGGCGACGGCGTCCACCTCGCCTGGGCGGGGGCCGAAGGCGAAACGGTTGAGCAGGTGGGCGGCGGCCTGCTTCTCGGTGAGGCCCGCCTCCTTCCAGGGCATGTGGATCGAGGAGGGCTTTTCGGGATCGGCCCAGACCGTGCCCAAAACGAGGACGGCTGCGAGGGTGACGGTCAGGATGGCTGCTTTCATGATGGGTCTCCCGGGTCGTTCCATTCTGAACCTGAAACCCATGGGGCAAAGATTTCCTGCGCTGCCCCCTTGCCAACTGTATTACACCTGTAGCACACTATTCGTATAACAACCTGGGAGTCCTGCTTCTTGGGATCGCGGGATGCCTCAAGGTATCCGTGTGGGGGAGATCTGTGTCCGCTGATTGAGGTGAAAATTGATCGAGTTGGAGACCATCACCAAGACCTACGCCGACGGGCTTCAGGCGCTCAAGGGGGTTTCGATCTCTCTGGACCGGGGGATGTTCGGTCTGCTCGGCCACAACGGGGCGGGCAAGACGACGTTCCTCTCGATCCTGGTGCTGGCGCTGGAGCCCACCTCGGGGCGGCGGGTCTATGACGGGCTGGACGCGGCGGACCGGCGCAAACGGGGAGCGATCCGGCGGACGATCGGCTATCTGCCGCAGGACTTCGCTCCCATCGGCCACCTGACCGGCCGGGAGTATCTCGCCCATTGCGCCCGGCTGCGGGAGGTGCCTCTCGGCCGCGCCGGATTGAGGAAGAGAATCGCGGAGCTCGTAGAGGCCGTGGGCCTGGAGCGGGCGGCGGACCGGCGGGCGGGCCAGTACTCCGGGGGCATGAAGCGGCGGCTGGGGATCGCGCAGGCGCTCATCCACTCCCCCCGCCTCCTGGTGGTGGACGAGCCCACGGCCGGGCTCGATCCGGAGGAGAGGATCCGCTTCCGCTCGCTGATCACGGAGGTGGCCGAGAGCACCACGGTGCTGCTTTCCACCCACATCGTGGAGGACGTGGAGGCCACCTGCCCGCGCTTGGGGGTGATCGCCGGGGGAACCCTGCTCTTCGACGGCGCGCCCACGGAGCTGCTGCGCCGGGCCCATGGACGGCTCTGGCAGGTACCGGCCGGAGCTCCCATGCCGGACGAGGCCGTCGAGGTGACCCACCGGGCGGACCGGGAAGGGGGCGTCGAGCGGGTGGTGTACTGCGAGAGCGCAGTCCCCGGAGCGGCGGCGCGCCGGCCCACACTGGAGGAGTCGTACGCGGCCTTCCTGGCCCTCCAGGGAGTGGAGACGCCAAGGGAGGAGGAGACGGCGGCATGAGGATCCCCTCGGTCATCGCGGCCTTCGCCGCCCACGAATGGCGCACCCAGACGCGGTCGTTGCGCTTCCGGGTGATCGCCACGCTGTACGTGCTGGCGGGCTCGGCTCCCGCGGTGCTGGCCTACGTCCGGCGCCTGGACTTGCGGATGACGATCGGCGGCGCCACCTATGCCGGGGAGACCGCGGCGGTGGTGCCGGCGCTGACGGCCGTCTTCGTCTTCCTGCTGTCCATCGACGCCCTCCAACGGGAGCGGGAGGAGCGGTCGTGGTCCACGGTCTCCCTGGCGGGGATGTCGAGCTCGGGGTACCTGCTGCGCCGCTGGCTGGCCCTTCAGGCGGTCATTCTGCCGCTGACGGCCGTGCCGTTCCTGGCGGCCGCGGTGGCCGCGGGGATGGGGAGCGGACCGGGCGCGGTCACCCCGGGGCCGCTGGTGGTCCCGTGGCTGCTGCACGCCGTCCCCATCGCGCTCGCCACCTCGGCGCTGGCCTTGGGCGCGGGGACGATCGCGGGCAGCACGGCCCAGGCCTTCCTCCTCACCGGGGTGATCCTGGTGCTGGTGCCCATGCTGGTCAACGGGCTGCTCGGCTTCTTCGGATTCCGCTTCGCCGACCCGCTCGCCTGGATTGGTGTGCGGGTGCTGTTTTCCTCCGTCCGGCGCATGGCATCGCTCCTGCCGGGCGAGGACAACGCGTGGAGCTTCGCCTTCCCGCTCGAGGTGAGCGAGTCGCCATACGACGCCGGCGTCGCGGGCGCGCAGTACCTGGCGTGGGACACGGTGCCGGTGGCCTTGGCCGCCGCAGTGCTGGGCATGGCCGTCCTCTTCCTGCGCCGCACCCGGCCGGACGTGCGCCCGCTGCGGATCTCGCCCACACACCCCTTGCGCACCTTCCTGGCGACGCTGGCCCGGCTGCGCGAGCGCTACACCCCCGATCCCGTTCCGGCGCGGGTGGACCTGCTGGCGCCCTCCCTCGCACTCCTCGTCACGGTGGGCGCCTCGGCCCTGATCCTCGGCCGCAGCCACTCCTTCGAAGCTCTGGGGAATGCACGTTTCGAAGCGGAGGGGTCCGGCGGCCCCGCGCCCATGGCGGACGACGTGCTGCCCGGCCGCTGGCGGGTGGAAGGGACCCTCGGACCCGGACAGGAGGTGGCCCTCGCAGTGAGGGCGGAGATGCGCAACACGGGCCGCGAGCCCCGATCCCATCTCGCCTTCGAGCTGAATCCCTTCCTGCGCGTCACGGAGGCCGGGACCAGCGAGGGGCGGCTCACGCTCGCTCAGCGCTGGGATCGCATCGCCGCGGATCTCTCGGCGCCGATCCCCCCGGGAGGCACTCGCGAGCTGCATTTCCGCCTCGCGGGCGAGCCGGGAGCGGTCTCCTTCGTCCTGCCAGCCGAGCGTGGGGGCAGCTTCTACAAGAGGTTCTACGGGCTTCGGCACGCCCGGTTCCGCCGGGACCTCACCGATCTCTCCGCGAGCTACCGGGTGCCGGCCCTCTCGGCGCGCCGGATCGACCTCGCCGCCACCAGCCTGACCCCCGTCCCCCGCTATCAGCCCTGGACTCTGGACGAAGCCAAGGAAGTCCCCGTGGAGCCCTTCAATCCCCTGGCTGACGTCTCGCTGTCCCTCGCGACACCGCAGGGCCTCTTCCTGGCCGACTCCTGCGGCGGTACGTCGCACGACGGGCGCTTGGCGAACCGCTGCCGCCTGCCGTTGGCGGACCTGATGGTGGCCGGCGGGAGCTATCAGGAGCTGGCCGGCACGCCAGGAGGCGCCACGGTGGCGGTCTACCCCTTCCACAAGGCTCCGGGGGAGCTGCACCTGGGGTTCCTCGCCCGCGGCACGCGCAAGCTGGAGGAGGCTTGGCCTGGGCTGGGGGACCTGCGGCGGACGGTGGTGCTGGAGTGGCCGGAATCCTACGTCCACGAGCTCGACACGAGCCAGGACGTGTGGTCGCGCCGTTGGGATTACGACCCCTTCGGTCTCCGGCAGGTGCGGACGCGGGGCGAGCTCGTGCTGCTGAACGAGATGGATCTCATTCGCGTCAAGCCGCTCGATCCGAACGTCCTGGTGGCCGGTCTGGTGAGCGGCCGCCTCAGCCGGCGCCGGCCCCTGGCCCCGGACGACGCTCAGCTCTTCCTCCAGCTCTTCCGCAATCTTGCCTTGCAGAGGCTCGGTCTGGGAGGAGAAAGCGGAGCCCTGGTGGTAGGGCTTCGCCCGGGGGAGGAGGAGTCCGTCAAGACCCCGCCCCCTGTGGAGGGTTACTGGGGGTACTGGTCCTACCGCTTCCCCGCCCTGGTGGCGGCCCTGCGGATACGGATGGGAGAGGAGCCGCTGCGCCGCGCCATCGACGAGCTGCTGGCCCGCAAGAGCGCGCATCCGGTCACCCGGGACGAGCTCTACGCTCTGCTCAAGGAGCGCAGCGAAGTCCCTCTGGACCGCATGATCCAGGACTTCTTCGTCGAGGGCCTGCTGCCGGAGCCGGAGCTCGACGGCGTGACCCTTCGCCGCTCCTCGGGGGGCTGGACGGTGACCGGCCGGATGGTCAACCGGGGGAGTGGCGAGGCGCTGTGCAGGATCGTGCTCACGACCGACCTCGGCCCGGTGGAGACCGTGGCGCGGGCCGGCACCGGCGAAGCGGGGGCCTTCACGCTCACCACGGTCCACCGGCCGCAATCCCTCTGGATCGATCCCGACCGGGAGTGCCACCGCCTGGTCCGCAAAGTCTCCTTCGGGGACCGCTTCTACTTCGAGGGGAATGAGGGATGAAGGATCTCCTGCGCTCCGGGCTCCTCTCTCTGCGTCTGCTCCTCGGCCGGCGGCTCGGGCTGTTCGTCACCATCGATGCCCTGGTGCTCGGGGGCTCGCTGCTGGCCATGCTCCTGGAGAGCGAGGGCGAGCCGGCCGAGCTCTACCGCTCGATCTTCCTCTTCCCCTCGCTGATCCTGGCGCTGCCCGCCCTGGCCGGGATCGTGGACCTGGAGCGCCGGGCCGGCTGTCTGGACCTCGCCCTCTCGTCGCCCTCGGCAGAGGGGTACTTCCTGCGCCGCGTCGGGGCCGTGTGTGCCGTGGCCGCCTTCCAGGGCTGGGTGATGATGCTCCTCGGCTGGGTGGTCTACGGCTTCAACTTCCCCATTCTCGCGCCGCTGGTGCAGATCCTGGCGGTGAGCCTCTTCTTCGGCGCCGTCTCGCTGTTCTGGGCCGTACGCCTGAAGACGGCCGGAGGGGTGTGGCTGGCCACGGTCGTGACCCTGGCGATCCTGGGGAAGTGGTTCTTCTTCAACCCGATCCCGCCCCGTTTCGGCGCGAAGTTCGGATCGTTCCTGCCCGGGGCCGAGGCGACCCTCCCCTGGCTGGGGAGCGTGGCCGTGCTCGCCGCCGGCTCGGTCCTCTTCTTCCTCTACGCACGGCGCCGGCTGCGGCGGCCGGAGCTGATCCTGTCTTAGCCCTCAGACACCGGAGGACGTATGAAGCTCGCCATTCCGATCCTCGCCCTGCTCCTTCTCGCCGGCTGCCGTCCGGCCGAGGAGGTGCCGGAAGAACCGCCGCCGCTTCCCGTGAAGCTCGAAACGTTGGTGCGCGCGCCCTTCCAGCCCACGCTGACGCTGCTCGGGGTGGTGAAGCCCGCGGGCGAGGCCACGGTCGTGGTGCCCTCCCCGGGGCGGCTGCAGTATCCCGGCCGGTTCCGGGACGGCCTCTCCTCGGGCCTCCAGGTGCGGACCGGCGAGGTGCTGGCCCGCCTCTACAACACGGACGCCGAGCAGGCCATCGCCGAGGCGAAGCTGCGGCTCGACGCAGCCAGCACGGAGCTGGCCCGCTACCAGCGCGCCTTCGACAACGGCGTGGTGCCCGCCGCCCAGGTGGCCCAGTACAAGGCCGCGGCCGACCTCGCCCGGCAGCAACTGGAAGCCGCCCGCCAGCGCCGCTCGACGCTCGACCTGCGCTCCCCCGTCTCCGGCTGGCTCCTGGTGGAGAACCGGCTGCCGCCGGAGAGCACAGTACAGGCCGGCGCCGTGCTGGCCCGGGTGGCGGCCGGCGGCGTGCCCCGCGTGGAGGCCCGGGCCGCGGCCGGAGACCGGAACCGTCTCCGCGAAGGGCTCACCGTGCGCTTCGTCTCCCCCGGAGCGGATACGGACGCGGGTCGCGGTGTGATCCGCGAGATCTCCCCCATGCTCGAAGCGGGCGGCACGGTCCCCCTTATTGCCGAAATAACGGCCGGGGTGACGGCGGGCTCGGCTCTGCCCTCTCCCCGGGAAGGCGTGGAGCTGCGCGTCGAGCTCGATCCACGGCCCCAGACCCTCACCGTGCCCGAGGAAGCTCTCGTCGTCTCCGCAGGCGGCACCGCCGTCTACGTCAAGGACGGCAAGGCCGCCCGCCGGAGGGTCGTCACCACGGGCAGCCGGAGCGGCGGCCGGGTGGAGGTGCTGACCGGTCTCTCGCCGGGAGACAAGGTGGTGGTGGGCGGAGCGGCCCTGCTCTCCGATGGTGCCGCCATAGAACAGGTCGAGGAGCCCAAAAAATGATCCGCCGCGCCTTCGAGCGGCCCGTCTCGACTCTCCTGGGCGCGGCAGCCCTGGTGGTGCTGGGGGTGTTCTCCCTGCTCCGCCTGCCCGTCTCGCTGCTGCCGGCCCTGGAACGGCCGAGCCTCCTCATTACGGCCAATGCCGCGGGGAGCGAGGGGATCGCCCGAGAAGAGATGCTCGAACGGGTCACCCGCCCCCTGGAGCTGCGGCTGGCCTTCCTTTCGGGGGTCACCTCCGTCCGCAGCACCACGGGCGACGGCTTCGCCCATGTACGGGTGGAGAGCGAGTGGCAGACAGACGCCGACCGCCTGAGAATCGAGGCGGAGAGGCGCCTCTCGGGTCTCGAAGCGCCCGGGATCGCCCTCTCGGT
>CAXTNS010000234.1:0-9321 GCA_964245465.1 uncultured Thermoanaerobaculia bacterium | reverse complement strand
GGGTGCGCCCTCCGTGGAGCAGGCCCGCCGGCAGCTCGACAAGCTCCTGGCCTTCCTCGCCTCCCGCCGTCCCACCGGTCCCCACGTCCTCTTCCTCGTGGCCGACAGCCCGGACCTGACGCCCGGGCAGACCGCACTCCTGGAGCGGAAAGACGATTTCGCGGCGGCGCCGGCCTCCGTCTTTCACCGCGCCTCCCGGCTGCTCGCGGCCTACGGCTGGGTCACGCTCCCCGTCTCCGTGCGACGGGAGGGGATCGGGGCCGAAGTCATGGCCCAGAGTGGTCTGGAGAGGATCCGGCAATCCGCCGCGCCGTCAGGCCAGCAGAACGGCGTACCGCCGATCATCCCCAGTCGTCCTCCAAGGCAGACGACGCTCTCCTGGACCGGGGTGATCGACCTCGCGACCGCGCCGGAGACGGCTGCTCTGCGCGTCCTCTCCAGGGCCTCGGTCGGGACCGTCCTCGGCTTCGAGCAGCAGATCGGGCCGGCGCTCGCCGCCCTCTCCAGCCGCTGGCGCGTCTGGCTCGCCGAGCCGGACGAGCCCGTGGACGGCCGTCTCCATACCGTGGCCGTGCGCCTTCCCGACCAGATGCAGGTGGTGGCCTTCTTCTTCGCTTTCGCGGTCAATCTCCCGGGCGGCGCGAGGAGGACGGCGCGGCCCCAGGCGTGGCTGCGCTCTTCGACGCCCCAGGAGATCGCCGAGGCCCGCCTCGAAGGGCTGCTCGCGGGCCACGAAGTCCCCGGCGATCTGCCTCTGAACGCCGAGCTTCACCGGACCGACTCGAACCTGGAGCTGCGAATCGAGGTGGCTCCCGTTGAGCCCACGCGTCCCGGTCCCGTCCGGATCTCCTGGGCCTTTCCTGGAGAGGAGGGAAGCGCTGAGGTCCACCACCAGGTCTTCCCCGCAGGAGATCTGGAAAAGGGGTTCCGTCAGGCGATCCGGATCGAGCCTTTCCGCCGGGTCGCCGTGGTCGTGGAGGCCCTGGGACCGGAACGGTGGGCCGGGAAGATCCTGGAGATTCCCTGACGAAGGACACCAGGGACAGCAAGGACCTCAAGGACAATAACTCTGGCGTCCTTGAGGTCCTTGCTGTCCCTGAAGTCCTGTTCTTGCTTTCCTAGCCCGCCGCCCGCAGGTTCTCGGCCATGTCGAGCATCGAGCGGATCGTCTCCGCCAGGAGTTGGGGGGAGAACGGCTTCTGCAGGCAGACCGGGGATTCGCCGCCGCCGTCCGACAGCCGCTCGTCGTTGTAGCCCGACATGAAGAGGACGCGGACCGACGGGCGCTCGTTGCGCACGCGCTGGGCGAGCTCCGGCCCCTTCATCTCCGGCATGGTGACGTCGGAGAGCAGCAGGTGGACCGTGCCGCGGTGCAGGCGCGAGATGACCAGCGCCTCCTCGCCCGAGCCCGCCTGGAGCACCCGGTAGCCCTTGCTGACCAGGATCTGGTGGAGCACGGCCCGCACCTCGTCCTCGTCCTCGACCAGCAGGATCGTCTCCGAGCCCCGGTCGGAGACGCCGGCGGCGGCTCCGGTCCGCACCACCTCGGCCTCGCGGGTGACGGGCAGGTGGATCGAGAAGCAGGCTCCCTGTCCGGGCGCGCTGCTGACGGAGATGTGGCCGCCGCTCTGCCGCACGATGCCGTAGGCGGTCGAGAGCCCCAGCCCCGTGCCCTCGCCCTTGGTGCTGAAGAACGGCTCGAACACCCGCGCCTGGGTCGCGGTGTCCATGCCCACGCCCGTGTCCGCCACCGTCAGCAGCACGTAGGAGCCGGGGGGCACGTCCGGCCCGTTCGGACCGTTCGGATAATGAATGGGCTCCCCATCCTTCCCGGGAGTAACCTGCACCGGGACCGTCCGCAAGGTCAGGCGGCCGCCCGTGGGCATGGCGTGGCGGGCGTTGACGACCAGGTTGACGATGACCTGCTCGATCTGGCCCGGGTCGACCTTCACCTTGCCGAGCTCCGGATAGAGCTCGGTGATCAGGTGGATGTCCTCGCCCAGGAGCCGCCGCAGCATCTTCTCCAGCCCGGAGACGACGGAGTTGACGTTCAGCACCTTCGTCTCCATCGGCTGGCGGCGGGCGAAGGCCAGGAGCTGCTTGGTGAGGGCGGCCGCCCGCTGGCCGGCCTCCTTGATGCCCGTCAGGTTGCGGGCCAGGAACGCGTCCTCGGCGTGGCGCTCGAGCAGCAGGTCGCTGTAGCCGAAGATGGCGAGCAGGCAGTTGTTGAAGTCGTGGGCCACGCCGGCCGACAGGCGGCCGATGGCCTCCATTTTTGCCGAATGGAGGAGCTGGCGCTGGAGCATCTTGTTCTCGGCCTCGTCGCGCTTGCGCCGGGCGATGTCGCGGATCGCCACCACCGACACCTCCTCGCCCTGGAAGACATAGCGCTTGCCCGCGATCTCGATGTCCACGGTGCCGCCGCCGCGGGTGAAGCCGATGCTCTCCCGGGGCACGCCCTCGAGGTCTGCCTCGCCGGAGACCAGGTCCGTGAGCCGGCGGCCGAGGATCTCTTCCGGCTCATAGCCGAAGATCCCCAACAGGGCGTTGTTGACCTCCAGGATCACCCCGTTGCGGACGATGGCGATGCCTTCGAGGGTCGCCTCGAACAGCGTGCGGAAGCGCTCCTCGCTGCGCCGGATCGCCTCCTCCGCGGCCTTGCGCTGGGCGATCTCCGCCTGCGCCTTCTCGTAGAGGCGGACGTTCTCCACCATGGGCGCGATCTGGTTCGCCACCGTCGACAGCAGGTGGATGTCGATCGCGGGGAAGAAGTCGTCCGGGTCGCGCCGGCCGATCAGCCAGACGCCGAGGGGCCGTCCCTGAACGGCGAGCGGGATGACCAGCCGCACCCAGGAACGGCCCGTCCCTTCGGGATCGTCCGGCGGCAGGTAGCGGCCGCCCTTCTCCAGCATCCCCAGCAGCTCCTCCATGGACGGCTCCGGCTCGCCGGGCGGCACGGCCTGCTCGTAGAGGGTGTCCCGGCGGCCGTCCTCCAGAAGATAGAGGGCGGACTGGCGGATCAGCAGGGCCGGCAGGATCTCCTCCGCCAGCACCCTGGCGAGCACGTCGCGGTCGAAAGCCTTGGGGATGCGCTCGGAGACCAGACCGATGACGTCGTCGGCCGAGTGCTTGATGCCGAACACGTGCCGGTCCACCCAGTGCTGGAAGCGGTCCCGCAGGAAAGGAGTCGCCGCCACGTAGAACAGGGAGACGACGAAGACCGCGGCCAGGAAGTCGCCGCGGATGTTCTCCCAGCGTCCGGAAAGCCCGAAGAAGACCATCGTGTAGGAGACAAAGACGAGCGCGGAGAAGGTGTAGATGCCCAGCAGGCGGTCGGCCCGGAACTCCAGGCTCCCGAGGTGGTGCTTGTAGATGGCGTAGATGTACGCCATCGGCAGGATCGGCACGGAAATCGACGAGATGCCGATCATGTACGGGGTGAACCAGCGCAGGTCCCGCCCCGCCATCACCAGGTGCTTGATCCAGACCATGAACACGCCATGGAAGACCAGAAATGGCACCAGCCCCAGCACCACCCCGAAGATCATGATCCGGGCCGCGACCTTGACGGCGGCGCCGACCGGCAGGGCGAGCCGCAGGAGGAGCAGCCCGATCGAGAGGGCGATGGCCGCCAGGGTGTACCAGAGGAACAGGTAGGAGAGCTTCTGGAGCAGGAACAGGGCGTCGAGCACCGTCAGCGCCAGCGCCATGACGTAGAGCGCGGCGAGGATCCACCGCCGGACCTGCCGGCCGAAGAGCTCGCTGGGCAGGATCATGTGGAGATGGAGCGACAGCGGCAGGAAGAACCAGATGACCGCGTGGAAGACGTAGGAGGCGAACGCGGCCTGGATCGCCAGGCCCGCGGCGATCCAGAGGGCGGTGTTGTAGCTGAAGAGAACCAGGACCAGCCACCGTTCGTCCCGGGGGCGCAGGAAGATCACGGCGATCGTGCCCATCAGCCAGAAGATCAGCGGCGCCAGGATCGTGAAGAAGATCTGCGGCGCATCCAGGCGTTTGGCCCGGACCTTCACGTCGAGGGTCCGGAGCTCCCCGTCCCGGATCAACTTGAAACGCGCGACGCCGTCGTCGCCGAAGAGCCCGCGGATCGAATAGCTGCGGTCATGGCTGAACTGGGCGAGGGTCACGCCCTCGATCGAGACCACCTGGTCTCCAGCCTTGAGATCGTCCTCGACCGGCACCTCATGGGGAGCCACGGTGAGCACCCGCCAGTCGGTGAGGCTTAACGTGAAACCGAAGTCGGGATGGACGCCCGCGTAGGGATAATAGATACAGGGCAGGAGGATCAGCAGGCAGACGAGGATCAGGAAGAGGTCTGTTTTCTTCTGGAACGAGAAGTACCGGGCGCTCATGTTCAGCCCCTGGACGGCGGAAAGCCGCCGTGCCCCGCCGTTGCCTGAATCGATCTGGATCCGAGTTGGCTGGACTCTTTATAGCAGGCTTCCACCCAGCGGTCCACCCGGCACACCTCCAGGCGGCCCCTGCGAAGCTTGCCGGGATTCGCAGGGGCCCGCGCACGCGGACAGCTCAGGCAGTCCCGCCTTTCAAGCCCGCTTCAGTTGCAAACCGCCGGATTCGGGGTCGTCGTCGCGCGGCGGCCATTCGGCCCATCCAGCGGTTCCAGTCGCCAGCAGGGCCCGCTTTTCCAGGCGGCTCACCTTGCGCAGGGCATCGAACAGACGGTTTCCTTCCTGACCGGACATGAGCTTTGTGTAGAATTCGCTGATAAACATAGTCCCTCCCTTGGGGAAACGGTGCGGATCTGGGTTCTGGCATCCACCGTGGCTGGAGGAGGACGGGAGGGGCCCGGGCAAGGCTTGCGGTACCGGTGTTGAAGGAGTATCGGAGCGAGAGGCTCTTGAAGACCCCAGAGAGACTCTCAATCAGCTTCCACTCTCGCGGAGGCGTCATCTGACTGCTCAACGTATGCGAGTACGACGTGAGCATCGTCGGACAACCCTTTCCCGGCGTCCTTCAGGGTATCTGGAAACGCCGTCAATACAGTTCTGTCATGCCACAAAGTGCCTGATGATTCTCTTTCGCGTCATCTTACACCCGCTCAGGGCAGCGTGAGCGCCGCCGGCTCCTCAACGCCGACCAGCTCGAGGAGCCGGTGGAGCGGCGCCAGGTGCAGATCGACCAGTCGCGCGATCCATGGGGCGTCCTGGAGCGGGATCGCGGCGAACCGGTCCTGCGCCTCCCTCGAAAGCTCGAGCAGCTTGAACGTGCAGTAGCTGATCGCTCCGCTCCGGAAGAGGATCTTCTGCGCGGCCGCGAGCGCCGTAGGATCCTCCGCGCGGGCCGACAGCCGCAGGAACTCTTCCCGCTCCGGATGGGGAGCCGTCATCGCATACAAGAGGGGGAGGTTGTTGCCGCGCCGCTGCCAGTCCGATCGGGCCGGCGAGTCCAGGGCGTCCGTCACGTCGTCGCCGACCTGGATCATGCGGCCCAGGGTCCTGCCGAGGCAGGCGAGTTGGTCGGCCGTCTCGGCCGGCGCGCCGCCGAGCAGCGCCCCCATGCGCAGGGCCTCGCTGAAGAGAGGGGGCGTCTTGGATTCCACGACCCGCCAGTACTCCTCCTCGCTCCGCAGCTCCCGCGCGTCCAATCCCTGTCCAAAGCACGTCGCGAGCGACATGCCCGCGAAGCTCGCCTGGAGGGCGGGACGGATCTCCCGGGGGACCTCCGGCGCGTCCAACAGCAGGTGGCCCGCGGCCTGGAAGGCCAGCGCCAGGTTGGCGACCGGTCCCGTTCCCAGGCAGTGGTGATCCCCCCGCGGATCCTCGTCCAGCATGTCGTCGACCAGATGGATGCTGATGACGGAGCAGAAAACGGCCGCGGCCGCGGGCCGGGCCGCGGCCTCCGGCCCCCCGCCGGCCGGGCAGGCGGCGGCCGGCTACTCCCAGACGGACGTCTCGCGAGGGACGAGTCTGTCGACGAGGACCAGCATCTGCGGCCAGCAAGCAACCCCGGGAAGCTCGCGAACCCTGCTCTTCATTTCCTCGAACTTCATGGCGTGCACTCCCCCTCAGTCCTTTGGCTCTGGGCATCCGCTTGAACCGGGTCCGGGAGCGCTCGAAAGCTCTCCCGGACCCCAACGTCAACTTCTAGAATGGCACGCAAATCTTAAGAAGCAGATTTCGTGCCGGGTATGGCTCAGACGCCCGTCGAGGCGGCATTGGACGCGTGCGCGTCCATGGGCGGCCAGGTGGCCCACTCGCCCATGAAGCTCTCACCGTCGAACACCCTCTGCGGATCGTCTACCTGGCTGAGACTGCGGAGGGCCTCGAACAGTTGGCCCTCTTCATTGGCGGAAACAAACTTCGAGTGGAAATCATGGATATGCATTGGCGTAGTTCTCCCCTGGGAAAGGTACTTGCCCTTCCGTTGAGCAGTTGGTTAAAACAACAAGATAGTTATGTAGGGACGGTGACGCTGGACACGTCACGACTCGTTACGTCGGATGGGCAGGCATGGATTGGTTCCCCCGAAACAAAGTAAAAGATGCGAACCCAGACTTCAGATCACGCGCGCGTCCGCATCTGTAGGTGCAGGCTGCGGACGAAACTGTGACAACCATCCTGGGATTCCCTGGAACAAATTTGCAATCAAGGCACCGAAGGCGTGGCGCCGAGCGGCTCGAGAACGCCGGACCGGTCCTCGGCGGATTCCCCGGCCCTGAGGAGCCGGGCGAGCTCCAGGCCCGGCAACGGCTTCAGGAAGAAGTACCCCTGCGCGTAGTCGATGCCGAGAAGTCGGAGCACCTCAGCATCTTCCGCCGTTTCGACGGCCTCCATCACCGTCGCGGTGCCGGCCCGCGCAGCCATCTCCGCCGTGCTCTGCACGATGATCTGCTTGAACGGATCGTGCGCCAGGCCGCGGCAGAAAGTCCCGGAAATTTTTAGAAAATCCGGATGTAAATCTTGGAACAGGTTTAGATTCGAAGACCCCTCACCAAAGTCGTCGAGCGCGATCCGGAACCCCCGCTCGCGCAGCCGCTGCAGCGTGGCGGCGAAGGCGCTCGGATTGACGATCGTCTGCTGTTCCGTGAGCTCCAGCACGATCTCCTTCTCCTGCATCCCCGCCGAGTGGACCTCGTCGCACAGGCGCACCGCGAAGTCAGGGTTGGTGAGCGAGCGCGGCTGGACGTTCAGGAACGTCGTCACCGTGTTGCTGAGATGGACCACCTCCGTCAGAGCGGCGCGGATGCAGATCATATCCGCCTCGAAGAGCAGCTCCTTCTGGGCGGCGTAGGCAAGGAACACCGCCGGACTACCCAGGACCGAGCGGGCCGGACCGCGCGCCAGGCTCTCGACGCCGAAGACCTCGAACCTGGGCGCCCCGTCCCGCAGCTTGACCACCGGCTGGAGGACGGCCCGAATGGGGTTGGCGGCCATGAAGTCCTCGAGCAGCTCCACGTGCTGCACCTCGCCCTCTCCCTCGGGCGCGGCGCCGGGCGCGATCTGCGCGGCGCGGCGGTCGAGCAGGAAGCTGCGCAGCCGCGAAAGCCCCTCGGACTTCTCCAGCACCGCCGTGACGCCCAGGACCGAGCACAGGTCGCGCACCGCCTGGTCGACGTAGCCGCTCAGCACATAGACCGCGGTGTCGGGGAAGTTGGCCGTGACGAAGCGGACGAGACGCATGCCGTCGAGCCCGCCGAGCTGCGAGACCGACAGGTCCGTGATGACCACGTCGAAGCGGAAGCACCGCAACAGCGCCTCGGCCGCTTCGATCTCGCGGCACGTGGTCAGCTCCAGCCCCGGCAGGCTCAGACATGCCGCGAGAGTGTCGACCACGATCGATTCGTCATCGAGAATGAGTACGCGAAGCAAGGGTCAGTCTCCTCCTGCCAGGACGCAAAGACTCCATGCCCAGCGTCACGGGCAGCGAGGGAAATAGGGTTATCCTGTGTGACGCCCCTTGAAAATTACCATCCACCACGGATCGTGTGCTGGAGGGTAGCCTGCGGAACACCGGAAGTCAACTTTCCCGGTCCGGTCAGACCGGCAGCAGGGACGGCCAGGTCCCGAAAAGGCAGCGGCGGCGTCAGGAACAAGCGGACGCCTGGGATCCACGAAGGCGGGGAAGGCGCTCGCACGCCTTCGGGCAAGCTCTGAGCTCCCGGCGGAAGGTCCGTTGATCCCGGCGAGCTTTCCGCCAGGGCGGCGGAAGGCTCAACGCGGTGAATTCAGAAGGGGAACGCCTTCAGGAACCGGTCGAGAGCGGCTGGGCTGCTTGCGTCGGCGTAGAAGAAGTAGCCGCCGCGGCTCCAGGACATGAACTTCGCCGTCCTGTAGTAACTCGGGTCGCCGTCGAAGGAGTACTGCTCGCCTTTGCGGTCCACCTTGCTCTGGATGGCCTCCTCCCGCGTGAATTTCACGCCCTCGCGGGCGTCCTCAGGGGTCCCGGGGATGCTGAAGCCGAAGGAGACGGTCTCGCCCCCGGCCTTGTACTCGACGGTCAGGTCCTCGTCGGACGGCGTCTTCGTGCCCTTGGGAAAAGCCGGCCGCTTGAACTCCCCGACCGTAGCAGGGGCCAGGACGTTGGGGTCCTCTCCGCGGGGCATCGGGCGCTTGTCGATGCCGTAGGGGACGGGACCCCGGTTCGCGAAGCCGTAGAGGGAGGCCGTCGCCAAGAGGATCAGGATGGGGACGGACCAGCGCTGCAGCTCTCGCATGTGCTCTCCTCGCTTCTGCCGCCCGAGATGGATCAGGAACCGGAATGAGCGAGCTTCTCTTTGACCCACAAGTTGATCAAGGTCTCGGCGCTTACTCCTTGAGCTTCAGCAGCTCGAGCAAGTCTTTGGGATAGATCTCTTTCGATCGGGAAGTAATACTTCTCCGATTTGATATTCACGTCGAACTCCACCGGCCTCGTCTGATCCCACACTTCGCCAACCTCATGGTCGTCCCAGTACTCGCCCATTTCCTCATACGAGCGCGCTCCGGACAAAGACGATTTATTTTCGCTCATATTGATTCTTTTCAGAAGCTTTCATTTCCCGGGCTGAAATGATCAAGGCTCGTCGATCCAACTTGTAGACGAAGAACACCGACAGATACCTTCCAGCCTCGGTTCTTCCCAGAGCAAGATACATGTCCTCTCCGGGGTGATGCCCCCTCTCAACGACCTGAACTTAGCATCCCTGCCAGGAACTGTAGATGCATAACAGAACTCCATCGTCTCCAGTATAGCCCGCTCGGATGTACTACGCCTGTACCGTCCTGCCAGCCCGCAGAAACCACAGCTCGAACCGCGGCGCCTGCTCCAATTCCAATGCTTCCAGGACCGCCCGCGAATACAGCG
>CAXTNS010000233.1:0-9382 GCA_964245465.1 uncultured Thermoanaerobaculia bacterium | reverse complement strand
CCTTCAGCTTCGCGAGCCGGGCGGCCAGGTCGGGCTCGGGGGTGGCCTCGACCAGCAGCAGCTCGGCGCCGGAGGCGAAGCGGGCCAGCGCCTCGGTCGGGCGCGAGTCGGCGCCGTAGACGATCTCGCCGGAGCCGTTCGTCGAGCTGACGCGGCTGCCTCCGGGCAACTACACCTTCCACGCGCGCACGGTGGGTCCGGACGGCGAGGCGGGGCCGGAGACGTCATGGTCCTTCGGCGTCCAGACGCCCTGGTATCAGACGTCGTGGGCGATCGTGCTCTGGCTCATCCTGGGGATCGCCCTGATGAGCGGCTACGCCCAGATCCGCAGCCGGACCCTGCGCCGCCGGGCCGAGAGGCTGGAAGCACGGGTGGGCGAGCAGACCGTCGAGCTGCGGCGCACGGTCGAGGAGCTGCGGCAGGCCCACGGCGAGCTCGAGGCCGTGAACGCCCGGCTGGCGGACCTTTCGCTGCGGGACGACCTGACGGGCATCGCCAACCGGCGGCGCCTCCAGCAGGTGTTGACCGAGGAATGGAGCCGCGCGCGGCGGCACCGGCGGCCGGTGGCGTTCCTCCTCCTCGATCTCGACTTCTTCAAGCGGCTCAACGACACCCGCGGCCACCTCGTAGGAGACATCTGCCTCCAGGCCGTGGCTCGTCACGTGGACGGCGCCGTGCGGCGGACCGGGGACCTCGCGGCCCGCTACGGCGGCGAGGAATTCGCGGTGCTGCTCCCCGACACGGACCTGGACGGCGCCCTGGAGCTGGCCGAGGAGCTCCGGGAGGGGATCGAGGCGCTCGCCATCCCCAACGAGGGAGCCCCCCTGGGCCAGGTCACGGCCAGCATCGGCGCCGCCGCCATGGTGCCGGAGCCCGGCGAAGAGCCGGAGGTGTTGATCGAGATGGCGGACTCGGCTCTCTACCGCGCTAAGAGCGAGGGCCGGAACCAGGTGCGCGCCGACGGCGAGCCGCCGAGGATGGCGCTGCTCCACTGACCACCGACTCGGCGAAGGGGATGACGGAAAGGCGGGAGGAAACGCGCTTACCCATATAGGGGTCCCATCCCGCCGCGGCATCGGGCGCTCGGAGCCGAGCCGCAGGGATCCGCAAGAAGGAGTCAAAGAAAGGAGCCTTGCATGAAGCTGTTCCGCTTTATCGGATTGCTCACCGTCGCCCTCGCTCTCCTCGCTGGGATGACGAGCACCGCCCGCGCCACCGGCACCATCACCTGCTGGAGGTCCTGCAGCGGCCACTACTACTCCGGGTACTGCACGAGGAGCCTCGCCTGGTGCTGCAACTCCAATCACATCTGCCCGGCTCCCTGGGAGTTCGAAGCGGGGGACTGCACCGACGGTACGAGTTCCTGCCCGGTCTGAAGCAGGAGGGGCGGGCCGCCAGCGCGACCTGCCCTCGCCGCTGCTCTTACCCCGCCTCGGCACGCCAGCGGTGGAAGAAGGAGACGATCTCGGCCACGGAGAGGAGATGGCTGGCGTTGCGGAACTCCCCTTCGCGCTGGGCGGCGACGAGCGAGCCGTCCGTCTCCAGGATGGCCACGGCCGGGATGCCGGAGTCCACGCTCATGCCGTACTCCTCCATGAGATCGAGGTTGCGGTCCCGGTTGCCCACGGAGACTTTGACCACCACGTAATTGGGATCGACGATCGGCGCCACGAGGCGATGACCGAGAGCTTTCTTGAACGCGTCACAGTCCGGGCACCAGTCGGCCCCGAACACCACGGCCACCCGCTTCCCTTCCCCCGACGCCTGCACGCGCGCCGCCTTGATGGCGGAGCGGGCGTCCTCCTGGTAGGTACGTGAAGTATTCATGGCCCTATTGTGCCATCAAGGCGCGATTTGGGGGACTTCGAGGCGAACCCCCGGCGGGCTTGGCCTACCGCTCGCTGTCCAGCGCCCGCATCTGATGCTCGTCGTAGCGGGTGCCGGCCACGGCCGACGCGGGCACGGCCTCCTCGATGCGGGCCAGTTCCTCCGGCGACAGCTCCACCCGGAGCGCGCCCAGCGACTCCACGAGTTGCGTCCGCTTGCGCGCGCCGATCACGGGCACGATGCTCTTGCCCTTGGCGAGCACCCAGGCGATGGCGAGTTGGGAGGGGCTGAGCCCCTTCCCGGCCGCCAGCTCCCGCAACGCTGCAACCAGGCGCTCGTTGCGTTCCCGGTTCTTCCCCTTGAAGCGCGGCAGGTCGGCGCGGAAGTCGCCCGGTCCTGCCGTCGCGGAGCCGCTGAGCAGCCCCCGCGAGAGCACGCCGTAGGCCGTGACGCCGATGCCCAGCTCCGCCAGCACCGGGAAGATCTGTTCCTCGGGGCCGCGGCTGATCAGCGAATACTCGATCTGCAGATCGGCGATGGGATGAACGGCGTGCGCCCGGCGGAGGGTCTCCGGCCCCACCTCCGACAGCCCGATGGTGCGCACGTAGCCGGCCTTCACCATGTCGGCGATGGCGCCGATGGTCTCCTCGATGGGCACCGCCGGGTCCAACCGTGCCGGGCGGTAGATGTCGATGTGGTCCACCCCGAGGCGCGTCAGGCTGTACGCGAGGAAGCTCTTCACCGCCGCGGGCCGCGCGTCGAAGCCGGCCCAGCCGCCGTCCGGAGAGCGCAGGGCGCCGAACTTCACGGACAGCAGAGCCTTGTCCCGGCGATCCCGGAGCGCCCGGCCGAGGAGCATCTCGTTGTGCCCGGTGCCGTAGAAGTCCCCGGTGTCGAACAGCGTGACGCCTTGGTCGAGCGCCGCGTGGATCGTGGCGATGCTCTCGCCCTCGTCGGCCTGCCCGTACATGCCGGACATGCCCATGCAGCCGAGAGCGAGGGGGAAGACGGAAGGCCCCGTGGAGCCCAGTCGACGAAGCTCGTTGCGATCTTCTGCGGCCATGCTCCGAGGCTATAAGGACTGGCCTCCTTTCGCAACCCACGGGAGACGCATTCCGGCTGGACAGAAACCGAACGCTCGTTATACTTTACCACTGTGACATCCAGCGGCCAGACAGTTGAAAAGGTTCCTCCCACGGCCCGGCAGGAGGTGCCGGCATACTCCTGGTACGCGCTCCTCATCCTCACCCTGGTCTACGTCCTCAACTTCCTCGACCGGTCGCTCATCTACATCCTGTTCACGCCGATCAAGGCGGAGATGCACTTCAGCGACCTGCAACTGGCGCTGCTGGGCACGACCTCCTTCGTCATCTTCTACACGCTGCTCGGAGTCCCCTTCGGCCGCCTCGCCGACCGCGTGACGAGAAAGTACCTGATCGCCGGGGGGCTCGCGGTATGGAGCCTCTTCTCGGGCCTGACGGGCTTCGCGGACAGCTTCTGGACTCTCTTCCTGTGCCGGGTCATGGTCGGGGTCGGCGAGGCGACGCTCGGGCCCGCGGCGCTCTCGCTGCTCTCCGACTACTTCCCTCCCCGCCTGCGGGCAACCGTCCAGGGGGTCTACGCCTCGGGCGTGGCCCTGGGGAGCGGCGCCGCCTTCTTCCTCGGCGGCTGGATCGGCCAGAGCTACGGGTGGCGATGGGCCTTCTACCTCCTGGGCTTTCCGGGTCTCGTCCTCGCCACCTTCGTCTTCTTCCTGCGCGAGCCGCCCCGGGGACGCACGGAGGTCGCGGCCGTCCGCTATGGCCGTGACGATTGGAAGGTCCTGTTCCGCTCCGTCCCGTTGCGCTACCTGTACCTGGGATATGCCCTCTTCGGGCTTGCCTCCAACAACCTGGGGATCTGGCTGCCGACCTTCTTCGTGCGCGTCCACGAGCTCAGCATCGGGTTCATCGGTACCGCGGCGGGAATCGTTTCCGTCGCCGTGGGCGTGCCGGCCACGATCCTCGGCGGTTACGCCTCCGACCGCTTCCGCCGGCTGGGCCGGGGCGCCCGCATGGCGTTCACCACCTGCGCCGCCCTCGTCTCGATCCCCCTCTGGCTCGGGCTTTTGTGGAGCGACAACCTCGGCGTGCTGCTGGTCCTGAACGTCGTTCTCTTCGGGCTCGCCCTGATGTGGGTCGCGCCCGCGACCGCGGACCTGCACGAGATCGCCGGCCCTCACCTGCGCGGGCTCGGCATCGGCATCTTCTTCTCGGCGGTCAACCTCGTGGCCTACGCCATCGGTTCCCCCCTCATCGGCAAGCTCAACGACGTTCTGGGAGTGACCACGGACCCCGAGAAGATGAGGGTCTCGCTCCTCGTCTGTCCCGCCGCCTGCGCGCTCGCGGCGATCCTGCTCTGGCGCGGCAGCCGGGCCCGGGAGGCGGGCGGCGAGGTTTGACGGGCGCCGCTCTGGAGTTATCCTTCTCCAGTATGCGAGCAGGCTGAACGAAAGGAGACAAGAATGACTCGGAGACTGCGTCTTTCCCTTCTCGTTGTCGCGTTGCTGCTCACGGGGCTGGTCACCAGCACCAAGGCCCCGGCCCAGGAATGCACGCCCGGCACCTTCGGGTGGGAGGACTTCGGGAGCTGCTGCTGGCAGCTCGGCACCGTCCAGTTGCTGCGCGCCCGGTGCAGCGACGACGGATATTGGGAGGTCTACAACCCGAACCTCTACAAGTGCCCGCCCCAGCCGTGTTAGTCGTGGAGGGGCGGCCCCTGGCCGTCCCTCCAGCAACTCCGGCTCACCTCTTCTTCACCGGCTTCCATCTTCTACTCTTACCATTGGCATTATTGGTATTATTGAAGCAGATCTGAAGCAGACCGGGCTTCCGGGAGGTTACCTATGCGAATAGCCGTCTTTGCGGATGGAACCTGGAACAAGATGGATGCGATGGACAAAGGCACCAACGTCGTCAAGCTCTGTGCGGCGACGGTGGATGACAAGACGAAGGGGCAGACCAGGTTCTACGATTCCGGCGTCGGTACACGGTGGTACAACCGGGTCCGGGGCGGTGTTTTCGGCGTCGGGATCTCCCAGAACATCAAGGATTGTTACGCCTTCATCGTTCAGGAATGGAAGAGCCATGGCGACGAGATCTTCCTGTTCGGATTCAGCCGCGGGGCTTACACGGTCCGGAGCCTGGGCGGGCTGATCAACTTCGTGGGCCTCGTGCGCGACACAAGCGCGATCGATCAGGCCTATGACTTCTACCGCGACGCGAAGAAGATCGCTCCGAAGACGGAGGAAGACAAAAAGAATTTCGATCCCAAGCTGAAGGCGAGCTTTGACAGCTTCTGCCAGAAGAACGTGGGCGACCGGCGGGCCAGGATCAAGCTGGTCGGGGTCTGGGACACGGTCGGTGCCCTCGGTATCCCGCAGAGCTGGCTCAACGAGCATCTGAACCCGTTCCCGCACGAGTTCCACAGCACCTCTCTGGGCGACAAAGTCGAAAATGCCGTTCACGCGGTCTCGATCGACGAGAAGAGGAAAGCTTTCCAGCCGACCTTGTGGGACCCGGATCCCCGCGTGACCCAGGTCTTCTTCGCCGGGGTCCACTCCGACGTCGGAGGCGGCTACAACGACACCGACGAAGACCGCAAGCTCGGCGACATCACGCTGAGGTGGATGGCGAAACACGCGGACAAGCATGGGCTGCAGATCGACTGGAACAAAATACCCAAGCTGAACGAGGAGTGGTACTGCGGCAGGCAGCACGAATCCTGGAAAACCGCTTGGCGCGTCGTGCGGCGGTACGACCGCCCGATCGCCGAGGGTACTTCGATCAGCGGCAGCGTGCGCAGGAGGCTCGAAGAGCTGAAGAAAAGGTTCGATCCGCACCCCTACGCCCCCGTGCGGCTCACGAAGCCCTGGGAGCGGTTCAATTGGGACGAGTGGCCCGAGGAGAGCTGACGGCACCCGGTCGTGGACCCTCTCGGGTATGCTTCTTGCGGCCTTTTCGACGCCTGAGACGCCTGAGAGGAGACCGCCGCCATGAGCCCCGTTCACGGCATCCATCACATCACCGTCATCGCCGGAGACGCCCAGCAGAACCTGGATTTCTATACGGGTGTGCTCGGCCTCCGGCTGGTCAAACGATCCGTCAACCAGGACGTGCCCGATACGTACCACCTCTTCTACGCCGACGCCGAGGGGAACCCTGGTACGGACCTGACCTTCTTTCCCTGGCCGCAGATGGCCCCCGGACGCAAGGGCGCGGGGCTGGCGGTGGAAGTGGGGCTGGCGGTGTCCGAGGGGAGCCTCGCCTTCTGGGCGGAGCGGTTGAAGGCGCACGGGGTGGATCACGACGCTCCGGAGACCCGTTTCGGCGAGCCGGCTCTGCGCCTGCGGGACCCGCACGGCCTCGAGATCTCCCTCACCGAGACGTCCGCTCCAAGGGAGACCGCCCCTTGGCGGGAGAGCCCCGTGCCGGAACGGCACCAGATCCGCGGCTTCCACTCCGCGCGCCTCTGGGAGCGCGATCTGGCCACGACCGCCCGCTTCCTGAAAGACGCCCTCGGCTACGAGTCCGTGGGAGAGGATGGTGAATGGCACCGGTTCGGCGTCGACGGCGGCGGCTCCGGCAAGTGGCTGGAGATCCGCGAGCTGCCCGGAGGACGGCTCGGCTCCTGGGGCACCGGCGCCGTCCACCACGTGGCCTTCCGGGTCGCCGATGAAGAGGAGGAGCTCCAGATCCAGAAGAAAGTCCGGGCGGCGGGCTCCGCGCCCACCCCCGTCATCGACCGTTTCTGGTTCCGCTCGGTATATTTCAAGGAGCCTGGCGGGGTGCTCTTCGAGATCGCCACCGACGGACCCGGCTTCACGGTCGACGAGGACCCGGCTCACCTGGGCGAACGGCTGATCCTGCCGCCCTGGCTGGAGCCGCACCGGCGGGAGATCGAGGCCGCCCTGCCTCCCCTTCAGCCTTCCTGGGTGAGCACGACATGAACGAGCCATTGCGGCAGAGCGAGGAGATGTTCCGGCTCCTGGTCGAAGGGGTCAAGGACTACGCCATTTTCATGCTCGACCCGGACGGCTTCATCGTCAGTTGGAACAAGGGCGCGGAAACCATCAAGGGCTACACCGCCGAGGAGATCATCGGCCAGCACTTCTCCCGCTTCTATCCGTTGGACGCCATCGCGCGCAACTGGCCCCAGCGCGAGCTCCAGATCGCCCGGCAGGAAGGGCGCTTCGAGGAAGAAGGCTGGCGCCTGCGCAAGGACGGCACTCCCTTCTGGGCCAACGTGCTCATCACCTGCCTGCAGGACGAGACCGGACAGTTGCGCGGGTTCGCGAAGGTCACCCGCGACCTCTCCGACCGCAAACGGCTCGAAGCCCTGGAGTCCGCCGAACGCCAGATGAACGAGTTCCTGGCCATGCTGGGCCACGAGCTCCGCAATCCCCTGGCCCCCATCCGCAACGCCGTCGCCATGATGCAGGAAAGCGAGCTGAGCCCATCCCAATTGACCTGGGCCCGCGACGTGATCGACCGGCAGATCACCCATCTGGCCCGGCTGGTGGACGACCTGCTGGACGTGGGCCGCATCACCAGCGGCAAGATCTCCCTCCGCAAGGAACCGATGGCCCTCGTCCCCGTCTTGCACGGCGCCATCGAGTCCAGCCGGCCCTTGATCGAAGCCCGCAGGCACACCTTCGAGACCACCCTCCCCGACGATTCGCTGCGGATCGTGGGCGATCCCACCCGGCTCTCCCAGGTCGTGCTGAACCTGCTCAACAACGCGGCCAAGTACACGCCCGAAGGCGGTCACATCCGGCTGACCGTCGAGAAGGAAAGAGGGGACGTGGTGATCCGGGTGCGGGACACGGGCATCGGCATCCCGGCGGATCTGCTGCCGAAGGTCTTCGACCTCTTCATCCAGGGGGATCGCTCCCTGGACCGCTCCCAGGGCGGCCTGGGCATCGGTCTCACACTGGTGCGCCAGCTCGTCCAGATGCACAGCGGCTCGATTCAGGCGCACAGCGAAGGCCCCGGCCGCGGGGCCGAATTCGTCGTCCGGCTGCCCCTCTTCGCGGGCTTCTCCACCGCCTCCTTCCCGGCCGGCTCACCCGCTCAGGGCGCGGAGAGATCCTTGCCCGGGAGGCCCCGCCGCGTGCTAGTGGTCGACGACAACCTCGACTCCCTGGAGAGCATGGAGACCCTTCTTCAGATCTGGGGGCACGACGTCAGGACCGCCCAGGACGGGCCGGCCACCCTGGACGTGGCTGCGGAATACCGGCCGGACGTCGTGCTGCTCGATATCGGGCTGCCCGGCATGAGCGGCTACGAGGTGGCGCCACGGCTGCGCGAGATCCCCGGTCTCGCGAAAATCGTCCTGGTCGCCGTGACCGGGTACGGCCAGGAGAGCGACCGCAGGCGCACCCGGGAAGCCGGGTTCGACCGGCACCTCGTCAAGCCCGTTGAGCCCAGCCATCTTCAGGAGATCCTCGCCTCGGCCCCCGCCTCACGGCAGGTGCCGCAGACCTGTTGACATCCGCGGCCTCTCGGTTCCATAATCGGTTTGCATTGCAGACCGGTTGTTTCGCGTCCGTCAAGGAGGCCGAGATGGAGAACCGAGACCTCGATCGCATCCGCTTCGTCACCCGCCACTTCAACGATCTTCAGGGATTGCGGTACTGGGTCCCTGTGGGGTTGATCACCCTGAGCGTGGGAGGAACGACCTATTTCTCCAACCGGCCGTGGGTGCTCCTGCGGGCTGGCCTGTTCCTGGGCGCCGTCCTCCTGGCGTTCGCCGCCAGGCGGTACTACCGGAGGAGCTTCGGCGAAGTCGAGCGGCTGCCGGCCGAGGAGCTCCAGTCCCTCGCGGTCTTCAGCCCGGCCGGCCCTGTCCCGCGGCTCAAGGGAGCTCAACTGATGACGCCCGCCGCGCGGCACTTCTCGCTCACCCTGGGCTTGGCTTTCACCTTGTTCTTCGTCTTTCAGGCGATCACCCCCTCCATCACGGTCAACGTGGACGAATCCCTGGTCCAGCCGCCCTGGGCCACGCTGGATGCCGTTTTCCTGGCCCACGAACCCTGGACCCTGGGAGTGGAATCCCTCATCCGGCCGCCGATGATTTCGCCCTCCACGGCCAAAGCCGTTCTCGGGCAGATGGCGTTCGCCCTCTACGGCGCCTTCTTCCTCGGCCTCTGGCTCTGGAGGGGACGCCGCCCGTCCCAGAGCCACCATCTGGTGCTGGGGGTCGCGCTGCTGGCGCTTGCCGTCTTCGGCACCTGCCTGGGATACCTCGTCTGGGAGGATGGGAACCTCGCCCGCTTGGCCATCGACCTCTTCCTCCCCGCCCTGGTCCATCCCTGGATCGCCCTGCTCCTCTGCGGCTCCTCGATGATCCTCGCCGGCCTGCTCGACCACCGGCAGCTCGTGCGGGCCCTGGGGAAGCAGTCATGAGCGCGGTCCGGCAGGTCATCCTGACGGCCCTCTCCGTCTGCGAGCGGGCCAGCGTCCGGTTCCTCCAGCGCCTCACCGGCCTCGCCGAGAAAGACCTCTCCACCTATCTC
>CAXTNS010000232.1:0-9430 GCA_964245465.1 uncultured Thermoanaerobaculia bacterium | reverse complement strand
AGCTCGACGAGGACGTCCCCCTGCGGGGCACCCAGGACGCGACGCGGCAGGTGGCGGCGCGGCAGGCCCTGGCCACCGTGCTCTCGACGGACGGGCACGCCTTTGCCGTGCTGCTAGGGGCTCACGACTGATGAAACGCAGGGAGAGGTCGCAACGCCTAAGACAGAGCGACCCTCGGGAGAGGAAGGAAGGGGACTTTGAAGATGGCAGAGCAGAACCCTCGTGAAGTGGACGTCCTGATCATCGGCGCCGGACTGGCGGGCCTCACCCTGGCCCGCCACCTCCTGCTCAACCGCCCGGAGATCCGCATCCTGATGCTGGACCGGCAGGCCGAGATCCCGTCGCCCAAGCAGAAGGTGGGGGAGGCCACCGTCCAGGTGAGCGGCTACTACTACTCCCGCGTGCTCGAAATGGAAGAGCACCTCCTGCGGGAGCACTTCCTCAAGTACAACCTCCGCTTCTATTGGAAGACCCAGCGCGGCGGCGACGTCTGGGAGGACCTCAGCCAGTCTTACATCCGCAAGATCTCCAACATCGCCACCTACCAGCTCGACCGCAACAAGTTCGAGGGCGCGGTCCTGGAGAAGAACCGCGAGAGCCCCAACTTCGAGCTGATCCACCCCACCGCCAACCTGCACGTGGACCTCGCGGAAGATCCCGCAAATATTGGCCAGAGCCCGCACGGCTTCCGTTTCGAGGCCAACGGCGAGGAGATCTCCGGCCGCGCCGGCTGGGTGGTGGACGCCTCCGGCCGGGGCCGCTTCCTGGTCAAGCGCCAGCAGCTCGACCGCCCGAGCCCCATCAAGCACGGCTCCTCGTTCCTCTGGGTCGACGGGCTCCTGGACCCCGAGAAGTGCACCAACCTCGACCGCAAGGCCATCCGCGTCCGCAAGGAGCGGTCGGCCCTGGGGCATTTCCCCACCTTCCTCGCCACCAACCACTACTGCGGCGAGGGCTACTGGTTCTGGGAGATCCCCCTTCATGGAAAAACCAGCCTGGGCCTGGTGTTCGACTCCGCCAACGTCAGCTTCCGGGACGTCTCGACGCCCGAGAAGCTCGTGGAGTGGATCTGCCGCGAGTCCCCGCGTCGGGTGGTTCCACCGGACCAGCGCCTCTACGCCCGCGACCTGCCCAAGCGCAAGATCCTCCACCACTCCGGGCTGACCAGTTTCGCCCTGGACAACGGCCAGACCATCTCTCCCCACCGCTGGGCCCTGGTGGGCGAGGCCTGCCGCTTCACCGACCCGCTCTACAGCCCGGGCGGAGACCTGATCTCGACCTACAACACCCTGGTCAGCGACGTCATCCTGACCGGCGACCAGAAAGAGCTGGAGACCAAGATCCGGTACTACGAGCCCCTGGCGCGGGCCATCTACGAGGCCTACGTCCCGAGCTTCGCCGTCAGCTACTGCACGCTGGGCGACCAGGAGTCCTTCTCCCTGCGCTACGTCTGGGAGCTCACGGTCTACTTCGCCTTCTACGTCTTCCCCTTCATCAACGACCTGCTCACCGAGCAGACGTTCCTGCCCGCCTTCCTCCGGCGCTTCGGCCAACTGGGACCCATCAACCAGGGCATCCACCGCCTCCTGGCCGCCTACTACCGGTGGAAGAAGGAGAACGTGGTCATGGAGTCGCCGGAGCCGGTCTTCTTCGATTTCACGGAAGTGGGCGCCCTCGCGTTGGCCGAGCTGACCTTCTACAAGGTCGGAGTCGATCTCGACGAGGCCCGCCAGGTGCTCGACGACCAGCTCGAGAACCTCCGCGACCTGGCCCGCTGGACCGCGGCCCACATCGCCGCCGCCGTGCTGGACGACCCGCGGGCCGTCACCAACGCCGCCTTCATCCGCGGCATCGACGTCAACGACCTCCAGTTCGATCCGGACGCCATGGCCGAGCGCCTGGAAGCCGCCTGCCGCGAGACCAGCGAGACGGCTGTCTCAGAAAACTACACCTGGCGCTTTGACGTCCCCTGCATGGCCCGCTTCAAGACCGAGCGCCTGTCTCCCGTGGAAGTGCAGGCGGTGGCCGGAGGCCGGCAATGATGGAGATGGTCGAGGCCCAGAGGGTGGATCACGCTCCGGGCCTCGAAAAGGCCTTCGATTCAATCCCCGAAGAGCATGGGGATCAGCCGCTGGAGATCGAAGGAGAAATCCCCGCCTTCCTCCATGGCACCTACTACCTGAACGGCCCCGCCCGCTTCTGCCGGGGAGACGTGCGCTATCGCCACTGGCTGGACGGCGACGGCATGGTCTGCGCCCTGCGTCTCCAGGACGGCCAGGCCCGCCTCACCAACCGCTTCGTGCGCTGCACCAAGTGGGTGGAGGAGGAGGCGGCCGGCCGTGCCCTCTACCGAACCTTCGGCACGTCCTTCCCGGGCGACCGTCTGGTGCGGGGGATCGCCCTGGAGTCGCCCGTGAACGTCAGCCTCTACCCCTTCGCGGGAACCCTGCTGGCCTTCGGCGAGCAGGGCCTGCCCTGGGAGCTCGACCCCGAGACCCTGGAGACCCGCGGGCTCTACAATTTCGGCGGTACCCTGAACCCGTTGTCACCCTTCGCCGCGCACCCCAAGATCGACCCGGAGACAGGAGACCTCTTCAACTTCGGCATCTCCTTCTCGGCCACCCAACCCAGCCTCAACCTCTACCGCTTCAAGGCGGACGGCGGGCTCGTCTACAGGAAAAGAGTGGCCCTGGATCAGCCCTGCTCCCTGCACGACTTCCTCTTCGCCGGCCGCCACGTGGCCTTCTACCTCGCCCCCTACCGGCTGGACATGGAGTCTTTGACCCAAGGCGGCACCCTCCTCGAATCCCTCCGCTGGGAACCGGAGAAGGGGAGCCGCCTCCTCGTCGTGGACCGGGAGACCGGCGAGCCTGTCGCCTCCATCCCGGTCGGCAGCCGCTACGTCCTCCACGGCATCAACGCCTTCGAAGAAGGAACGAATCTGATTGTGGACGTTTTAGAGCTCGACCGGCCCGTCTACGATCAATACGACCTCTCCGGCCTCTTCCCCAAAGTCACCCCCGGCCGCCCGGCCCGCCTCGTCGTGGATCTCCAGACCGGCACCCTCCTGGACCGGATCGAGATCGCCTACGACAAGGCCCCGGACTTTCCCGCGATCGATCCCCACCACGCGGGCCATCCCTACGAAAACTTCTGGATGCTGGGCATCTCGAAGACTGGCCAATCCGGCCGCAAGACTTTCGACCAGGTCGTCCACGCAAGCTGGAGCCATCCGGACCGGGTCCAAGTCTGGACGGCCCCGCCCGGCCACTGCCTTGGCGGCGAGCCCGCCTTCGCGCCGAATCCCGAGGGTGGGGGAGCGGTCATCTGCCAGCGCTTCGACGCGGAGACGGGGGAGAGCGCCTTCCTGATCTTCGACGCCTTCAACGTGGCCACGGGACCGGTCGCGGTAGCGCGGGTGGGGGGATTCGTCCACTTGGGGTTCCACGCCATGTTCGAGCCGGCCGGCTGACAAGCCCACGGCGGCCTTTTTGTCTCAAGACGGCACCCTTCAGGGCCCCCTCAGCCCGGCGCCGACGGGGCGTCCAATCCCTCGCCCGATAGAGTCTCGCGGAGCGAACGCTGAAATGAAATTCAGAAACTCTTCATATATGGGCAGGCGGAAGCTCTGGCGGCCTCCGGCTTCACCGGAAGAGTCTGAGCTCGTTCACGCAACCGAAAGGAGAAGAAGTGATGTCTCACCCTTGGGTTCGTAACCGCGTCCTCCTGTGCGCCTCTCTGCTCCTGCCCTTCACCCTGGATTCAACCCCTGTAGCCGCCGCCTTGGCCGTACCTTCCGACTTCAACGGGGATGGCAAGACCGACATCGCCGTGTTCCATCGAGCCGCAGGGACCCCGGGGCAGGCTTCCTGGAAGTACGTCACCACATGCGAGCCTGTCACCCGTGAGCACAGCGTGAATTGGGGCCTGAGCACGGACACGCCGGTCCCGGGCGACTATGACGGGGACGGAGATACCGATCCGGCGATCACCCGCACAGGCCCTTATGGACTTGAGTGGTGGGTTCCGGATCATGATGTCGAGTTCTTCGGATTCAACAGCGACATTCCGGTGCCGAGGGACTACACCGGAAACGGCTATGCCTACTGGGCCACGGTTCGGCCGGGGTCGGGCCATCTCCTCTGGTTCTACTGGGATGAGGACATTGACGACTACGTGAGCTTCCTTTGGGGGCTGAGCACGGACAAGCTGGTGCCCGAGGACTACGACGGCGACGGCATTGCCGACCCGGCCGTCTACCGTCCAGGGGATGGCATCTGGTACATCCTCCAGAGCCGGGATGGCAACCCGTCCTATCGGTACTGGGGTCTCAGCACGGATAAACCGGTCCCCGGGGACTATGACGGCGACGGCAAGGCCGACGCGGCCGTCTTCCGCCCGGGCGCTGGGACCCCGGGCAATGGGACCTGGTACATCCTCCAGAGCTCGGACGGCAACCCGTCCTATCGATACCTGGGCGTAAGCACCGACATTCCGGTTCCGGGAGACTATGACGGGGACGGCAAGTTCGACGCCGCTGTTTTTCGGCCGAGCACCGCCACCTGGTACATCCAGTACAGTGGGGGAGGTTCCTGTACCCGGCAGTTCGGCGACAGCACGGATACACCGGTGCCGGCGCTTTACTTCCCCCACTAGGCGGCTATGCCTTCGAATTGAGAGAAGGCAGGCGAGGGGCAGTGGCGCACGGTCGTGTGAGGGCCTTTGCTATTTTGCTTCGTTGCATAGTCGTGTGAGTTCCGGTCAAGCCCATTCGGCTCGATCGGTCAATGAAAGGAGCACACTTATGCTGAGACAGGACGTGTTCAGACTCTCCCGGAAGCTCTTCATCCTCTTGGGACTCTTGGGCCTGTGCCTGGGTTTCGTGGATTCCATCGGCGTCAAGGAAGCCCACGCGCTGATTTGCTGCTCGGCCTGCGATACGGATCCGATGCCGCGCTCGCCTAGCTGCTAGAAGCAGGCAAGATCTGGATGAGCGGAGGCGGGCCGGCACCCCGCGGGTCCGCCTCCGCTATGACTCTCAGCGGATCTCGTCTGCCAGGCACACCAGGCGGCAGCCCAGTGAGTCACACTCGTACCAGCAGTAAGAGACGGCGCTCGCCTTCTGCGGCACCAGGTATAGAAGTCCGGTCAAGGCGAACAGTCCTAGGAGCTTGATCTTCTTCATAGGGTCCTCTTTTTCGGTGCCCTGCCACCGCGGCAGGGAGGACGATCTTACTCTGACCCCATCTCATCTACGGATTTCGGCGGGAAATCTCCTGGCCTGTCCGTCTATAGGAAGTACGATTCTGCCATCGGCCGGGCCGTGGAGCCCAGGAGATCGCAATGGCGGCGCCAAGACCCAGAATCTGCGATGACGAGCTCCTGATCCTCATCCGGCTGATCTACCAGTCGGCGGAAGATACGGCCTTGTGGTCGGTCATACTCGGGCGCCTCGCCACTCTCTTCAAGGCGACGGTGGGCACTCTGGACCTGTACGACACGTTGCGGAAAGCAGGGAACATCACGGCATCCGTCAACATAGACCCGGAATTCACCCAGGACTACGTCGCCTACTACGCGCAGAAAAACCTCTGGCTCAATTACAGCCCCGCGAGCGTACCGGTCGGGAAGGCCGTCAGCGGACAGATGCTGGTGCCTGATGACACGCTTTTCCAGTCCGAGTTCTATCAGGACTTTCTTCGCCATCGAGACTTGTTTCACCTGGCCGGCGGACGGATCCTGGAGGAGAAGAGCCTCACGGCCAACGTGAGCCTGCTCCGGCCTCGAAGCTCTGAACCTTTTGGCGACGCGGAGCTCGACTTCCTCGATGTCCTCCTGCCTCACTTGAAGCAGGCCCTGCAGCTTCACTGCCGGCTCTCGCGGGCAGAAGCGCTCCAGACGGCGGCCGCCGAAGCCCTCGACCAGATGCCTTTCGGGACCATTTACGTGGATAGGTTCGCGCATGTGCTTGCCGCGAATCAGCGTGGGCGCGAAATCCTTGCGCTGAGAGACGGATTATCGAGCGAGCCCCAAGGGCTCCGTGCCGCCGCGCAGGCTCAGGCGGCACGCCTCAGAGACCTCATCGCCGGAGCCGCAATGACATCCTGGGGAGAGGGCTTTCACTCTGGCGGCTCTCTCCTGTTGGATCGTCCTTCGCTCAAGCAGCCGCTGACCGTCCGGGTCCTTCCCCTGCGGACTCAGACCTGCCTGTTCGATCACCCGCGGCCGGCGGCGGTCGTCTTCGTGAGCGACCCTGAATCCTCTCCCGCCTCAAACCAGATCTTGTCCCTGTATCACCTCACCCCGGCCGAGGAGCGACTGGCCACGCTGCTGGCCCAGGGCGAGAGTCTGAAAGAGGCGGCTGAAAGCCTCGGGATCTCCAGGAACACCGCCGCCACTCAACTGAAGGGCATCTTTCAAAAAACGGGTGTCCACCGGCAGACCGATCTCGTTCGTCTCGTCCTCGGGGGCGTAGGCTCACTCGTCTCCTGAAGGACGCTCCCAACGCAAGCCGGCCGGTCCACTGCATACGAGCCGGAGGAGGTCCGCTTGTCGCGAAACGCCTGTCTTCTCGAAGATCTGCTTGAGCTGCGTACGGACGGTATTGAGGCTTACCTGAAGACGGCTCGCGCATTCCTGGAGGGGAAGACCGGTGACCAGCAGGGCGGCAAGATACGCATCGGCCCGGCTCAGGGCATAGAGATCCCAGTTCCACGCAGGTGCCCCGTCGCGACCGCGCCCGAGATGATTCGGCGAAGAGCCTGGGTATCGCCGGATTGAGCCGCCGTGAGCTCGCCTTGCTCTAGGAGGAGCCCATCCTGGCTCGAAAGGACGGCATCCGCCGCGGCGTTGCAGTGCACGACCTTTCCGGTCGTGCCAATGAGATCACGCCGATGTCGAGCCGGTCCAGCAAGGCCAACATCGTATTCCGTTCCGCGGCGATGCTGTCGAGCTTGATCTGGAGCTGAAGGGCACGTTGGAGGTACGGCATGACCTGCGCGGCGAAGAGCAACTCCTCGGAGCTGAGCTCATCCTGCCAGTCATGGCGCTGAATACCAAAGCCCGCGATCAGCTTACGGTCGTTGGCCAGGATGCTGCCGGGGACGTGATAGAGCCCCTGGGGCTTCAAGAATTCATTATAAAAAAGCTTTTTTTGTACTCCTGCTCTCCGACGACCATGGTCTTGGTCAAAGGGGTGCAGATCGGGAATGCGAGCGCACGAGGGATCCGCAGGTCATGAACGAAATAATGGTTGTTGTACAAGTCGAGGAAGTATGGGTCGAGCCTGCCAATCCCTGAGAAGAGCGGCACGCCAAGGTCTCGCCGGTTGGCGAAGATCACCGCCCCGGAGCCACCGAGCGCATCCGAGAGCTGCTCAAGCGCGTGGCCCCACAAGGCGGCATCACCGATCGCTTCGTAGATCGAGTGGATCGTCAGGCTGAGCCTGTCTGCCGTTAGCCTGCCGGGATGTCCCTGCTTCGACATGGAGGCTCTCCTCCTCTGCCATTGATCACTCCCAGACACGCTCCTCATCCGTCGAGAGGTCTCCCATGATCCCGACCAGCGTACCCACATCGCCAGCGCAGAGACCGGCCTCTTCCAGGCCGTGCCGAAGCCTCTTGAGACAGCGGTCACGGAATCTGTAGAGCTCTTTTTGAGGCTGGCCGAGCTGGCGGGAGATCGCCGCCATGCTCAGGCCATCTCGGTAGTGGAGCTTGAGCAGGAACCGGCTCTCGGCGGGAACCTTGCGGAGCAGAGGAAGCAGGATGCCGCGGAGCTTGGCGGCGATGCGTGCGAGCTCCTTCTGCTCGAGCCGGTCTTCGACTCGCCCATCGATCCCGATCTGGCGCAACAGCTCTTCGCCGACCTGCCGCTTCTCGGAGCGCTCCGGGAGTCCCTCGGCCATTCTCTCCAGTTCCGGGCGGGAGAGAACATGTCCCTGCATTCTCTGGATCGCCTCCTCGCGAGAGAGGCCGTCGCGGAGCATGAGTTGCTCGAGCTGTACGGCCTCAGGCCCCTGCCGACGGGCTGCCGCGGAGGGTCGCCACTTGCCCCAGACGTGAATGCGGTAGTCCCGCATCAGGTTAACGAGGACCACTGTCAGATAGGTCGAGAAGGAGCTTCGCCCCTCCCAGCCGCCCAGGATCCGGTAGTCGTTCTCGACGAGCTTGAACAAGGCCCAGGAGAGGAACTCGTCGGTCTGGTGGTCAGGCAGTCCGCTACGCCGGCTCAGGGATTGGAGTCTCTGCCGGATCAGATTGAAGTGGCTCTCGAGGAGCGTTCTTCCACGGCTGGCCGGATCGACCGGTTCACACATCGGAGGTCTCCGATCGGGAGCCGAGAAATGGGCTGCTGAAGCGAGCCCTCCTGACCCCGACCCTCTCTCAATATGAAGGATGGAGACCGCCGAGTCTTCACCCAAATGAGTGATAGGCGAGGAACAGCGGCCCGTTTTGCTCCTGGCTGTCCCTTGATAGCATGGCGCCCCGTGAGGAAAAGAGCGCTTTCCGTTCTGCTGGTGTGGTGGTGCCTCGCGGGAGTGGCCGCGCGGGCGCAGGTTCCGCCCTCCAACGTGCTCTATCGCGTCCTGCGGATCCGGACCGCCAACTCGACGGGCTCGGCGTTCACCATCGAGGTTGATGGGAAGCAGTACCTGATCACCGCCCGGCATCTCCTGAAGGGGTTCGGGAACGAGGGAGAGGTCGAGCTGTGGATCGAGGGCCGGTGGAGCAAGGTCCGGGTACGCGCCATCTATCCGTCCAAGGAGGTCGTGGACGCCGCCGCCCTTGATCTGGGCAGGCCGGTCACGATCACCTTCCCTCTGGAGCCGTCTTCCGGAGGGTTGACGCTCGGCCAGCAGGTCTATTTCCTCGGCTATCCCTATGGCCTGGGGACCACGAGCTCCGCGCCGGCCCCGCCCGGATTCGGCGAGCTTCCCTTCCTGAAAGGCGGGATCGTCTCGGCGCTGGACGATCGCGACCCGCAAGCGGGCATCCTCTATCTCGACGGCCAGAACAACCCGGGCTTTTCCGGCGGTCCCATCGTGTTCTGGCACTCCGCGAGCCGCAGCTTCCGCGTGGCGGGGGTCGTGCGCGGATACCGGAACGAGGCGCTGCCGGTACTCAAGAGGGAGAACCTCGACGACCCTGAGGCCCGCGCCTACAACGACCTGTACACGAGGTCCAACTCGGGCATCGTCATCGGCTATGACATCCGGCACGTGGTCGAAGCGATTCGCGCCGCGAGCCGGCCGCCCTCTCCTCCCAGCCCGTAGGATCTGCGCATGGGGAAACGGTCCTGGAAGGTGGCTCTCGCCGTGATCGCCTTGATGGCCACGGCGATGGCGCTCTATGTCCAGCTCACTGAGCGGAGGGCGCAGCAGGAGGAGGACCGGCTCGTGGCCTCCCGGCTGGAGGAGGCTCTCGCGGAG
>CAXTNS010000231.1:7761-9459 GCA_964245465.1 uncultured Thermoanaerobaculia bacterium | reverse complement strand
CTTCAGGAGCTGGAACTTCACCATCTCCTTGTAGCTGATCTGGCTGTCCAGGTCGGCCCGGGCGAGCTTGAGGTGCTGGTGGAGGCCTTCGAGGACCATCTCGGCGGCCAGGGCGCGCTCCTCGCGGGTCTTGCCCTCGCGGGACACCATCTCTTTCAGGCCCGGGACGCGCAGGATCTCGGTCTCGTAGTCGGCGAAGGACTGCTCGTCGGAGATCGTCACGGCATTGCCGTCGGCGAACCAGCGGATCATGCGGGCGTAGGGGCCGCGGTCCTCCTCGCCGCCGCTGCCGCTCTCTTTTCCCACCTCGGGGAAGCGGGTGTCGAAGACCTTCTTGACCGCCTGCCCGATGAGCCGCCGCGCCACGACCTCGGCGCCCTGCTGCTCGCCCTCGTAGACCATCTCGACCTTGCCGGTGATGGCGGGGAGCAGCATGTGGAGGTCGGCGAGCCGCGGGTAGACCGGGTTGTCCTGGGTCGCCAGGGCACGCCGTTCCAGGTTCGAGGCCAGCAGCTCCAGGGCCGAGATGGCCACGCGGGCCGAGACGCCGGAGGACTGGTCCACGAGGTCGCTCTCACGGGCCGCGAAGCTGATCTCCTCGACCATCACGCGGACGTCGTCCGGAATCACCACGTTGGGGATGTCGCGCTCGGTCCAGGCCTCCTGGCGGGTGATGTCGGCCGCGATGCCCACCTCCGGCGGATAGTGGGTGAGGATCTGGGACGAGATGCGGTCCTTGAGCGGCGTGATGATGCTGCCGCGGTTGGTGTAGTCCTCGGGGTTGGCCGAGAAGACCATCATGATGTCGAGCGGGATGCGCACGGGGAAGCCGCGGATCTGGAGGTCGCGCTCTTCGAGGATGTTGAAGAGGCCTACCTGGATGCGGGGTGCCAGATCGGGCAGCTCGTTGATGGCGAAGATGCCGCGGTTGGTGCGCGGGATGATGCCGAAGTGGATCACCTCGGGGTCCGCAAAGGTGAGCTTGCGGGTGGCCGCCTTGATCGGGTCGATGTCGCCCAGGAGGTCGGCGATCGAGACGTCCGGCGTGGCCAGCTTTTCGTTGTAGCGCTGCTCGCTGGTCAGCCACTCGACCGGGGCGTCGTCGCCCATCTCCTCGACGATGCGCTGCCCGCGGGTCGAGATCGGTGCGAGCGGGTCGTCGTTGAGCTCCGTGCCGGCGAGGACGGGCACCTCGGGGTCCATGAGGGTCACGAGGGAGCGCAGGATGCGCGTCTTGGCCTGGCCGCGCAGGCCGAGGAGGATGAAGTCGTGCCCGGCGAGGAGGGCGTTGACCACGGACGGGATGACCGTGCGGTCGTAGCCCAGGATGCCGGGGAAGAGGGGACCGCCGTTCTTCAGGCGTGCCCGCAGGTTGTCGCGGATCTCCTGCTTGACGGAGCGGGGCCGGTAGCCGGCCTCGCGCAGGGCTCCCAAGGTCTTGATCTGGGACGTGGCGCGGGAAAGCGGACTCATGTCAGTCGTGCAACTCCTGGAGCCAGCGCTCGGCGTCTATCGCCGCGCGGCAGCCGGTGCCGGCGGAAGTAACCGCCTGGCGGTAAATCGGGTCCATGGCGTCGCCCGCGGCGAAGACGCCGGGCACGCTGGTCTTGGTGGTCGGCTCCTGGACCTTGATGTAGCCGACGTCGTTCATTTCCAGCTTGCCCCGGAAGCGCTCGGTGGTGGGCTGCTGGCCGCTGG
>CAXTNS010000231.1:2478-7751 GCA_964245465.1 uncultured Thermoanaerobaculia bacterium | reverse complement strand
ATCCGCGTCGAGCTTGCCGATGAACGGCCGGGTGTTGGGCTGATGGCCGATGGCATAGAAGACACCCTGCGTGGGGTAGACGCTGTCGAGACCTGTCTTTTTGTTATGCAATTTGACGGCCGTGACGCCGCCGTCCCGGGTGCCCACGATCTCAGTGACGACGGTGTCCCAGATCCAGGCGATCTTCGGGTTGGCGAAGGCGCGGTCCTGCATGATCTTGGAGGCGCGCAACTCGCGGCGGCGGTGGATGAGGGTGACCTTGCTGGCGAACTTGGTGAGGTAGGTCGCCTCTTCCATGGCCGAGTCGCCGCCGCCGATGACGACGATCTCCTTGTCGCGGAAGAAGAAGCCGTCGCAGGTGGCGCAGGCGGAGACGCCGTAGCCCATCAGCTCCTGCTCGCCGGGGATGTCGCCGAGCTTGGCCGTGGCGCCGGTCGAGACGATCAGGGCGTCGGTCCGGTAGCTGTTCTCGTCGGTACGGATAGTGAACGGGCGCTTTTCCAGATCGAGGTCGATGGCGCGCTCGAACTTGACCTTGGTGCCGAAGCGCCGGGCCTGCTCGCGCATGCGGTCCATCAGCTCGGGGCCGAGGATGCCCTCGGGGAAGCCGGGGTAGTTCTCGACGTCGGTCGTGATGGTGAGCTGTCCGCCCGGCTGGTTGCCTTCGAGCACCAGCGGCGCGAGGTCGGCTCGGGCGGCATAAAGCGCGGCCGTCAATCCCGCGGGGCCGGAGCCCAGGATGATGACCGGGTGATAATTTTCGGCATTGTGCTGGGTCTCGGCGTTGTGATGAACCTCTTCGGGGTTCGGCGTCTTCGGCATCTTCGGCATGGGGGTTCTTTCCCCTCCTGGGATGATCAAGGATTCACCCGTCGCGGTGGCGGGTGATGGACGGCCAGTATATCGCGGCATGAAAGGGGACCGGTGCCGGCTGAGGCGGGTCCAAGAGATAGAACACGGCCCCGGGGAGGGGCCATTCCGGGACTACCGGGATCAGGCCGCCAGGCCGGGCAGGCTCTCCCCCTCGCCGAGCGCCGCCCGCAGCGCCCTCAGGCCCACGCGGATGCGGGACTTCAAGGTGCCCAGGGGCAGGTCGAGCCGGCTGGCGGTCTCCTCGTAGGTCAGGCCGCCGAAGTAGGCCGTCTCGATCGCCTGCCGCTGCTCGTAGGGGACGCGGGCGAGGGCCTGGCGGAGGGTGAGGCGCAGGTCCCGGTCCCCGGAGACGGGCGCAGGGACCGTCAGGTCCTCGATCGTCTCCATCTCGCCGTCCCGGCCCAGCTTGCGCCAGTGGTCCACGAGCTTGTTGCGGGTCAGGGTGTAAAGCCAGGCGGGGGCGCCGCCGCGGTCGGGCCGGAAGGTGGTGGCCCGGGTCCAGACGGCGGTGAAGACTTCCTGCGTGATGTCTTCGGCGAGAGCGGCGTCGCGGCTGATCCGGCGGGCGTAGGCGAGCACGCGACCGGCATAGCGCTCATAAAAGGTATGGAAGGCGTCGAAGTCCCCGCGGGCAGTGGCGGCGAGCAGCGTCTCGTCCAAGGGCTCGGTGACCTTGGGGATCTCGGGGGTCGTTTCGGATCTCATCTCATCCTCCTTGGTGGCGACGAGTTAGATCCGGGAGGATTGGGATCGGGTTATCGGAAAGGGAACTTGGCAAAAAAACCGGCCCCGTCGCCAATGCAATCGGGGCCGGCCAGGGGAGGTACTGCTGCTTCTACCTACTCGGAAGGCGGGGGCGGCGGCGTCCACGGACGGTTCTTGTCATCAGCGGTGCCGTCCGCCAGCAGAAGGGTTTGCGGTTTCATCGTGTCCTCCTTTGGAGTTGTCGTCGGTCGGTTTCTCCGGGTAGATCCCGGCGGGATGAAAAGGTTTATCGGCCTGCCGCCAATCTCCTTGAAGGACGAAGCGGGCCCAGTAGTAGGGCGCCCGCCAGCCTTCCTCGCGCAGGCCGGCCTGGGCGGTCCGCAGGGCGGCGGCAGGCGTCGCGCCGCGCTGGAGCATCTCGCGATAGAAGAGGCGCATCAGCTCGGCGGTCGCCCGGTCTCCCACCTCCCAGAGGCTCACCAGCACGCCGCGCGCGCCGGCGTACTGAAAGCCGCGGGTGAGGCCCACGAGCCCCTCGCCGCGGATCTCCTTGCCAGCGGTGCTGCAGGCCGAGAGCACCACGAGGTCCGCCGGCAGGCTCAGGCGATAGATCTCGTGAGCCCGCACGAAGCCTTGGGATAGCACGAGGCCCGACAGCTCTGGATGGCTCGCATTGAGCACCCCGTGGGTGGCGAAGTGGACGATGCGGTACTGCCCGAGCCTGCCGGAGAGGACCGTCTCCCGGCTGGCATCGAGCCCCAGGGCGCTCAGCCTGCCGGAGGCCGGGGCCAGGGCCAGGATGGAGTCGGCCTCCTCGCGGGAGAAAGGAAGGCGGGGGAAGCGGCCCGGTGCGGTGAAGACCGGGTCCGCTACCACCGCCAGGGTCCCCGGCGGCGTACGGCGGCCGGCAAGAGTCTGGCGCAGCTCCGCGAGCGATGACGCGGAGGGCGCGGTGACGATCTCGTGTTCCTCCAGAAGGGGGACCGGCTCCGGGCGCGCCTCCGTCCCGGGGACAGGCAGCGCCGCGAAGGGGAGGAAGTGGAGCGCGCCGTCGCCCACCACGAGCAGCCGCTTGCGGTCCAGGAGGCCGGCGGCCGGCCGGAGCAGGAGGCGGGACAGCTCAGCCAGGGCGAGCTCGGTCTGAGCCCGGGGCGGCGCCTTCTGGCTGGCCAGCCCGTAGGCGCGGCGGGCCGCCCCTTCGATGATGGCCCGGGACGGCAGAGGGAAGCTCTCAATCCTCTCCGGCGTCACGGCCCAGAGCCAGCTCCGCTCCTCGCCCAGGGAGTACTCGAGGAGCAGGGTGCCGTCGTCCAGGACTCGGCGCTGGACCTGCTCCGCGTCCAGGGACCGGGGCGGAGTGAGCGCCACGTAGCGGGGGCTCGCCAGGCGGATCTCGGCCTCTACCCGGTCATAGCCGGTGAGCTCCGAGAGCAGCTCCCTCTCGGCCAGGGCGAGCCGCTCGGAGGAGGCGCCGGCTTGGGCCAGGAGCCCTCGCTTCTCCTCGGCCGCATTGACCCGCCGGGCCGCTTCGGCTTCGCGGGCCAGGAGCCGGGGATCGATCCCATGCCGCAGGCCGGTGCGGGCTTCGGCCAGTAGGTCGAGCAGGCTGCGCGCCCGGGCTTCCTCGCCTGCGGCCAGGGCCTGGGCGGGCTTGCCGAGCTCCATCAGGAGGTCGGCGTAGAAGCTGTAGAACGCCTGGTTGGAGGCCAGGAAGGACGTGCGGATCTCCTGGCGCGCCGAAGAGCCGCGCAGCGACTCGATGCGGGCGATGCCTGCCTCCACGGCCTGGCGTGCCTCCCGCATGTCGCCGAGCTGGCGCCGGGCATGGGCGAGAGCAAGCAGGGCCACGGCCTGTGTGTTGGGATGGACGGAGGCGGCGAGCGACGGCGTAAGCTGGTCCAGCCACTCGATCGCTGCGCGCGGGTGTCCGAGCCGGGTGTCGATCAGGGCCAGGCCCGTGAGCACCGTGGCCTCTCCCTGTCGGTTTCTGGTTTTGTGGAAGACGGGCTTGGCGAGCGCGAACCATTTCCGGGCCTCCTTGGGCCGGTTCCACAGCAGGTACGCGCAGCCGAGGCTGTTCAGCGTCACGGCCTCGCCCCCAGAGTCATGGATCTGTCTCTGGATGGCGAGGGCCCTCTTGTACATCTCAGCGGCTTTCTGCTCCTTGCCGGACCGGCTGTAGGTGTCGCCGAAGGTGGTCAGCAGGTCCGCCATCTGGCGCGTCGGACCCTTGGGCTCCAGGATGGCGCGGGCGCGCTCCAGGTAGGCGAGGGCCGTCTCGGGATCGCTCTGGAACTGGTAGAGGCTGCCGAGATTCTTGAGGGTCGAGGCCACCTGGCTCGGATCCCCGATCTCGCGCCAGATGTCGCGGGCCTGCTCGTAGGACTTGAGAGCCTCACCGGTCTCCCCAAGGTCTTCGTAAACCCTGCCTTGGCTGGTGAGGGTGATCGCTTCCGTCGGATGGTCCTTGACTTTGCGGCTCAGGGCCAGAGCTTTCTGGTAACAGTCGAGCGCCTGCCGGGGCTCGCCAAGGGCGCGGTAGGCTTTCCCCAGATCGTGCAGGATCCGGCCCGCTTCCCGCTCTCGTCTCTGTTCGTGGAAGAGGGCCAGGGCCTGGCGATAGGAAGCGGCCGCCTCGGCATTGCGGTCCAGGGAGGAGCAGGCGTTGCCGAGGACGTAGAGGGCGTCGGCCTCGCGGTCCCGCTCGCCCAGGATGTGGAAAAGGGCCGTGGCCTGGCGCTCCCGGGCAACGCCGGCTTCCCCGGCGAGCTTCGCGCCGGTGCTGAAAAGCCGTTCAGCGGCCACCCGGTCGCGGTCCAGGGCGCTGGCGGGGCGCAGCGCGGCGACCTGGATCTCATAGCGTCCCGAGTCGCCGGACCCGATCTTGAGCCGGTACCGTCCCGCCGTCTCGGCGATCATGGGCAGGATCTCGGGACCCTGCTTGCCGTACAAGCTGTCCACCATGGCCAGCGGCCGGCCGTCCGGCGCGTAGAGGGTCACGGTGACGTCGGCGCCCTGCTGGTCCACCCTCAGGTCGGCAAACTGGCCTTTTTCCAGAGCAAGGGTGTAGACGTGGAGATCGCCTTTCGCGATCGTGGCCGGGACGGCGAGGCCGGAAACGACCTGGAGAGGCCGCTCCGTCCCTCCGCAGGCGGCGAGCAGGAGAGCGAGCGCAAGCCCCAGGGGGCGTGGGTTACCGGACGCGGAAGGCATACTCCTGGATCGGCTCCTCATGGCCTCCGCTCCACCCGAACAGGCGGACGCGGTAGTCGCCCGGTCCGATCTCGCGTGGTGCCAGTGGAAGGGGTTTGAAGTCGTCGTACGAATCCGGGTCCCGCTCCATCGGGCCGCCCCCGACCTTGCCGCCGCCCACGCGCACGATCTCGAACCGGTATCTCTCATACCTACGCTGGCCGGCCCCGTTCAGGATGAGGTTGATGGAGGCGACGTCCGAAGAAACCGTCTGGAGGACGGAGGCCGGGCTCCCCTCGCCCCGTGTGGTCTCCGCGTCGAGGTACAGCTCCTTGGAGGGCGGTGTGCCCGAAGGCTCCGTGACCGGCCGCTTGAGGGAGACCACCCAGAAAGACAGGCCGAGGGCCGCGACCAGCAGCGAAGCGGCGAGCGCCTGGAGCCAGCGCGGGGAGGAGCGGACAGGGCGACGGAACGGTACGACCGGGGCCGGGGGCGCCATCTCC
>CAXTNS010000231.1:0-2468 GCA_964245465.1 uncultured Thermoanaerobaculia bacterium | reverse complement strand
CTCCTCCCTCAGACGCTGCCAGACCGATTCCTTGACGGAGAGATCGGCCACGGCGCCTAAGATCTCACTGGCCAGGCCGTCGAGGTCCATCAGCAGGGCGGCGCACTCCCGGCAGAGGGCAAGATGGTCCTGGATCCGTCCTTCCTCCTCGGGAGAAAGCTCGCCGGCATGGTAGGCCGCGAGCCGCTCGGGGTCCGGATGGGCATCCAGACTGCTCTCCGCCATGGCGTTTCTCAGCTCCTCGCTCATGTCTCCGCCTCGTCTTCCGGCACCGCGTCCGCGAAGTAGGGACCCAGCTCCTCCCGCAACCGCTTGCGCGCCTGGAAGAGGTGGACCTTCACGGTCTCGGGCGACAGCCGCAGCAGGGCCGCGATCTCACGGTACTTCATCTCCTGGTACACGCGCAGAACCAGGCACCGCCTCATCTGGTCCGGCAGCTTCTCCACAGCCGCCCGGAGCAGGCGGGAGCGCTCCTTGCGCAGCACGTCCTCCCCGGGTGGGGAAGACTCGTCCCGCGGCTCGTTTCGGGTGGTGCCGGCGGGCTCCAAAGGCACCTCCTGGCCTTCCCGCTTGCCCGCGACGCCCCAACGCAGCCGTTTGCGGTAGGCATTGGTGGCGATCGAGAACAGCCACGTCTCGAACCGCGAGTCGCGGCGGAACGAGCCGATGCCTCTGTAGATCCCGAGGAACGTCTCCTGGGTTAGGTCGAGGCAGTCCTGGGGCGGGAAGCCGCGCCGGGCGAAGAAATGGACGAGACGGGGATAGAAGAGGTCGAAGAGCTGGCGGAAGTCCTCCTCCCGGGGGGCTCCCGCCGCCTGCAACCGCTCGATGATGCTCTGGACGGACTCGTTGGGATCGTCCATCGATGATCTGCCGACAGTCTGCTCGTAATGTCTACGTACGATACCTCATCCGTGCGGAGAGGGCTCGACCCGCCACGAGCAGGACGGCGCGTCGTACAATCCGTGCCCGGAGGCCCTCTCGGGGCCCCAGAGGATATTTATGGCCATCAGCATCTTTGATCTCTTCACCATCGGCATCGGCCCTTCCAGCTCCCACACGGTGGGACCCATGCGGGCGGCCCGGCGCTTCACCGAGACCCTGGAGCGTTAGGGTCTCCTCGACCGGACGGCCCGGGTGCGGGTCGAGCTCTTCGGCTCGCTCGCTCTGACCGGCCGGGGGCACGGCACCGACCGCGCCGTCCTGATGGGGCTCGAAGGCGAGTCGCCGGAGGAGATCGACCCCGACAGCGTGGGACCGCGGGTGGAGGCGGTGCGCACCCAGGAGCGGATCGCCCTGCTCCGCCGGCGCGACATCCCTTTCCGGGAGGCGGACGACCTGGTCTTCAACCGCCGCGACCTCCTGCCCCTCCACTCCAACGGCATGCGCTTCACGGCCTGGGACGAAGCGGGTGGGACCCTGGCGGAACGGATCTACTACTCCGTGGGGGGAGGCTTCGTAGTCAACGAGGGCGCTACTGGGGAGGACCGGCTGGTGGCGGACCGGACGGCCCTGCCCTACCCCTTCGGAAGCGGTGCCGACCTCCTGGAGATGGGGGAGGAGACGGGACTCGCCATCTGGGAGCTGATGCTGGAGAACGAGAAGGCCTGGCGCCCTGAGGAGGAGGTCCGCGCCGGCCTGCTGCGGATCTGGGACGCTATGCAGGCCTGCGTCCAGCGCGGCTGCCGGCAGACGGGCGTGCTGCCCGGAGGTCTCAAGGTGCCGCGGCGGGCCCCGGCCCTCTTCGAGGAGCTGACCTCCCGTCCGGAAGAGGGGATCAAGGACCCCCTGACCGTGCTCGACTGGGTGAATCTCTACGCCCTTGCCGTCAACGAGGAGAACGCGGCCGGCGGCCGGGTGGTGACGGCGCCTACCAACGGCGCGGCGGGGATCGTGCCGGCCGTGCTCCACTACTACCGCAAGTTCACGCCGGGAGCAGACGAGGAGGGGGTGATCCGTTTCCTCCTGACCGCCGGGGCGATCGGCATCCTCTACAAGGAGAACGCCTCGATCTCGGGGGCCGAGGTGGGCTGCCAGGGCGAGGTGGGGGTCGCCTGCTCCATGGCGGCCGGCGGGCTGGTGGCGGCCCTCGACGGCACCACCGCCCAAGTGGAGAACGCGGCGGAGATCGGCATGGAGCACAACCTGGGGCTCACCTGCGATCCGGTGGGGGGACTGGTGCAGATCCCCTGCATCGAGAGGAACGCCATGGGTTCGGTCAAGGCCATCAACGCCGCCCGGATCGCCCTGCGCGGTGACGGCTCGCACAAGGTCTCCCTCGACCGGGTCATCAAGACCATGCGCGAGACGGGCGCCGACATGAAAACCAAGTACAAGGAGACCTCCCGGGGCGGGCTCGCCATCAACGTCATCGAGTGCTAGGCTCCGGAAACGTCTGTAGGGGCGGCCCCATGGGGCGCCTCTACACCGATTCCTTTCCTTCCGAGGGAGATCCACATGCTTGCAAG
>CAXTNS010000230.1:0-9474 GCA_964245465.1 uncultured Thermoanaerobaculia bacterium | reverse complement strand
AGGTGTTCGGCGCGCCCGCCAGGTTGAGGGGGAAGTCGCAGCTCAGGGTGACGCCGCAGTTCGGCTCCACGGCGGGCGGCAGGTTGTTGGCGTCGCTGTCCTCGTAGGCGTGGACGTTGTTGCCCCTCATGATGGTGAATTCGGCCCCGGGCACGCCGTTGGTGTCGTGCCAGCCGAAGGGCGAAGCGGGTGTGAACGCCGGGTTGAGCAGGAGGACGCGGCCGTCCGCCGGCGGCAGGGGCGCCGTGTGATTGGGGCTCTCGACCGGCTTCGGATAGACGCGGTAGGTGTCCGAGGCCACCCAGTCGAAACGGGTCAGCACCTTGCCCGTGGCCGCGTCGACCGTCAGGTCGTAGACGTGCTGGCTGTCCAGGGTGTGGACCTGGAAATTCCATACCAGGCGGGCGTCAGCCCTGCGCACGGGCAGGAGCATGAGCCGGGCCTCGATAGGCTCGCGCGAGAGCCCGGTCACGTTCACCCGGGTCCGGCGCTCGACCCCTTCGGGCTTGCCGGCTTCGCTCGAGGCGGCGAGCAGGGAAACCCCCAGGTGCTTGGCCGCGCTCTCCACCGCCTCAGCGGCGGAGAGGGCCGGCTCCCTGTCCTTGACGCCGAGGGCCAGGTCCGGCAGGAAGTCGTTGTTGACGGAGAGGATGCGCCCCTCGCGGTCGAGGTGGACCTGGATCTGGCCGTTGTACACCGCGAGCCCGCCATGCCGCTGGCGCAAGTAGAGATGCGTGACGCCGTCCTCTTTCCCCGTCACCCGGTCGGTGACCTCGACTTCGGCGAGATCGGCTGCGGACAGTCCCAGAAGCGACGCGTTCTCTTCCAGCCAGGAAAGGGCCCGCTCCAGGGTATCGACGCCGAGAGCCGGACCGGTCAGGGCGCCGTCCGGGTTGTAGAGCGACCGGAGCGCCCCAGTCTCCGGATGATGGCTGAGGAGGAGTCCCGGCATGGCGGCTCGCAGCCGCTCCTCCGCGGCGGTCTGCGCCGCATCCGGCAGGGCCGCCTCCCCTGCTTCCCGCGCCCAGAGCACGCGCGCGTCGTAGTTACGTCCTTCGCCGCCGATCGTCTGGGCCGGGACGCTGCCCGCGCTCGCCAGGAGCATCAGGAGAGCCGCAGTCACAAGACCTCTTCTCGATCTCCATCGGAACATGTCGCTCCTCCTTTCAAAGTCCAGCCTTCTATAAAGGAGTGGTGCGACCGGGGGGCTGGAGCGAGCGTGGGGCTCAGCCCAGGTAGCCTGCGAGACGCCCGGCCCCCTCGGCGAAGCGCCCAGTCTCAGGCAGAAGAGAGAGAACGAGGAAGTCGTCCGTCGCGAAGTCGAAGAAGTAGCCGGGCTGGACGAGGACGCCGGCGCGTTCGAGGAGGTCCAGGGCCAGCTCCTCGTCAGGTTCCGGACGGGCGATGCGGAGGACGGCCACCCAGCCCCCCTCGAGTTCCAGAAGCTCCACCGTGTCAACACCGGCGAGAGCCGAGCGCAGCACGGCAAGGTTGCCTCGGAGGCGGTCGAGAATGGCGGCGCGAATTCGCGGCGCGAGCTCCAGCACGCCCGCGAGAGCCCTCTGGACGGGGGTCGCCACGGAGAGATAGCTGGCGGCCACCAGGTCCAGGGCGGCGAGGGTCCGGCGGCGGAGATCGGGAGGGCCGCCGATCCGGATCCAGCCGAGCTTCCAGGAGGGCAGCCCGGCGCTCTTCGAAAGGCCCCCGAGCGAGAACGACAGGGCTTCCCCTGAGGCCGCCGCCGGGCCGGCGCGGTTGGGATCGTCCACGAGAGGAAAGTCCGCGAAGACCTCGTCCGAGATCAGCGGCAGCCCCCGGGACGCGCAGAGGGCGGCGACGTCGTCCTGCTCCCTCTTCGAAAGGAAGCGGCCGGTCGGATTCCCCGGATGGACGAGGGCGAGGAGGCGCGTGCGCGGGGTCAGGGCCAGCTCCATGGTCTCCGGGTCCAGGCGTCTCCCCGGTGGGAAGTAGAAGTGGCGGAGGACGAGAGAGTCCAAAGCCGCCAGGCTGTCCAGCAAGGGATAGGAGGGAGCGGCGGTCAGCACCTCGTCCCCGGGATCGGCGAAGAGCTTGAAGAGGTGGGAATAGGACTCGCTGGTCGAAGACGTCAGGACGAGGTCGTCCGGGGAAACCTGGCTCCCGAGAGCGGCGGCCAGGGCCTCGCGCGCTTCCGGCAGTCCGCGCGGGTGCGGCGGATAGTCCGGTCTCGCGCCGCGGCGGAGGAACTCGGCCAGCTCTTCCTCCGGGTACGGGAGCCCGACCCGCGTGGGATTGGTCTCCGTGAGGTCGATCGTGGCCAGGCCGCGGGCCGTCCGCTCCGCCATCGCCTGAGTCAGACGGTTGAGAGGGTGCTCCCAGGGAAGGCGTCCCGAAAAATGAGGGCCGGTCACGGGGGGAGTTTATGCCTGCTGTCCACTTCAGGTTGCCAGCCTCCGGACTTTGGCATCCTGCCCGGGAGGCGGCATTGCCAATACCGGCCTACAGGATGTCTTTTTCTCGGCAAACCTGGCTCGCCCCGGAAGGCGAGCTGCACGCCCCACAACGCAGGCTGCCAAAGACAGATTGAGAGGCAGGTCAACAGGATAATTCACATCACTTTGTCATCTTAGCAGCCGGCGTTTGGAGATTTCGGCAACAAAGATGCGAATTTTGGGGAGAACCGCTGGGTTACAGGCAGCCTCAAAAGTGTGTTTGACAGCATTTCTTTCGAACCAGGTCCGTTCTGATGCCGGGCACGCAGCTTACTGGCGGAACGAGGGGCTCCGCGTCGCTTCTTTCACAACAGTGTTGGAGCGCATATCGCAGGAGGTCAAAGGGCCGCAAGCAGCTACAATGCTTGCCTATGCGCACCTTCCGCCGTGCTCCGCTCCTCACCGCGTTCCTCTCGCTTGTGTTCACGGCCCCGGTGACTCCGGCGGTCTCCGCCACCCTGCCGGCCGGCTTCGCCGAGACCCGCCTGGCTTCAGGTCTGGACCGGCCCACGGCCATGGCGGTCGCCCCGGACGGCCGCATCTTCGTCTGCGAGGAGAAGGGCCGCCTGCGCATCATCAAGGGCGGGGCCCTGCTGCCCACTCCCTTTGTGCGGCTCCAGGTGTTCGCCCACGGCGAGCGCGGCCTCCTGGGGATCGCTCTCGATCCGGATTTCGAGCGCAACCACTTCCTCTACCTCTACTACACGGCGAGGAAGCCCACGGCGCACAACCGGCTGAGCCGGTTCGTGGCCGACGGCGACGTGGCCCGGCCGGGCAGCGAAACGCCATTGATCGAATTTCCACCGCTCGTCACCGAGCTCCACAACTCCGGCACTCTTCGCTTCGGGCCGGACGGCAAGCTCTATATCACCGTGGGAGAAAACTACATTCCGGAAAACGCCCAGCGCCTGGACAATCCGTTGGGCAAGGTCCTGCGCGTGAACAAGGACGGTTCCATTCCGGCCGATAATCCTTTCTATACTCGTACCACGGGCCTGGCAAAGGCGATCTGGGCCCTGGGGCTGCGCAACCCGTTCAGCTTCGCCTTCCAGCGCACCACGGGGCGCATGTTCATCAACGACTTCGGCAAGCACACCTGGGAGGAGAGCAACGTGGGGGTGGCGGGCGCGAACTACGGGTGGCCGCTGGCGGAAGGGCCGTCGAGCGACCCCAAGCTGCGCGGCCCGGTGTTCGCCTATGAGCACGGCAACGGTCCCGACAAGGGGTGCGCCATCACGGGCGGCACGTTCTATGACCCCGTGGTCGCGCTCTTCCCGGAGGGGTATCCCGGCACCTATTTCTACTCCGACTTCTGCAACGGCTGGATCCGCCGGTTCGATCCCGCTTCCGGTGCCTCCGAGGCCTTCGCGGACGGCATCCCGTCGCCGGTGGGCCTGACCGTGGGGGATGACGGGAGCCTCTACTACCTGGCGCACAAGGGTGGCGAGGTCTACCAGGTGCGCTTCACGGGCAGCGGGGCGCCGTCGGTCTCGGTGCAGCCCGAGGACCAGCGGGTGGCGGCGGGTGAGAGCGTCCGGTTCGCCGTCGAGGCCTCGGGAACGGCGCCGCTCACCTATCAGTGGCGCCGCAACGGCGTGCGCATTCCGGGCGCCACCGCGGCGCAGTACACCCTCCCCTCCGTCACGGCGGCCGACGATGGCGCGCGGTTCGCCGTCGTGGTGCGGAACGCCTTCGGCTCGACGATCAGCCGGCCGGTGCGGCTCGAAGTGGTGGCGGGGCACCGGCCGGTGGCGGCGATCACGTCGCCGGTCCCAGGCACGCTGTACCGCGGCGGAGAGACCTTCGTGTTCCGCGGCGGCGCCACGGACGCCGAAGACGGAGCCCTGCCTCCCTCGGCGCTGACGTGGCGGATCGACTTCCATCACGACGAGCACCTCCACCCCTTCCTGCTCGACACGGCGGGTATCGCGCAGGGCATGTTCACGGTGCCGCGCCAGGGCGAGACGGCGCCCAACGTGTGGTACCGCATCCACCTCTTCGCCCGCGACCGGGACGGCCTCGTGGCCGAGACCTTCGTGGACGTCCGGCCGCGGCACGCCACGATCACGGTGGCGACCAGCCCGCCAGGGCTCCGGGTGATGCTCGACGGCACGCCCCGCACGGCCCCGTTCTCGGAGCTGGGTGTCGTGGGGATCACGCGGACGCTGGGCGTGGTGTCATCGCAGACGCTCAATGGCGAGACCTACGAATTCGTCTCCTGGTCGGACGGCGGCGCCGCCAGCCACCCGATCGTCACGCCGGAGGCGGACGCCACGTGGACGGCCACGTTACGCAAGGTTGTCCCGCGATAACGCTTCGCTGCACCCTTGATTTATAGATACTTCTTAAGAAAGAAGTGTCCCCGCCGGGCCCGGCCATCCAAACCCTTCGACCAGGCTGCGTTCAAGCAGCCAGGAGGTTCTCATGAGCCAGCGCATCTTCCGAAGCGCCGTGTGGGGCCTGTTCGTCCTGAGCTTCGCCGGGCTCTCCGCGACGGCCTTTGCTCAGCCGCTGCCGACGCCCGCCAACTTCGTCCGGAACCTCGACGTCCGGTGCTACCAGATCCCGAACCAGCCCGCCCTCAACGTGCCGCTGCAGTTGACTCACCTGAACCCGGTTTTCCAGCAGATGGGGCTGCCGCCGGAGAACGTCGTCCTCGGGCAGCCGAACCAGCTCTGCGTCCCGGTCCGGAAGAACAACTTCGTTCCTCCGGCGGACAAGCTGCCGTTCATCCAGTTCGTGGACTGGAAGTGCTACAAGATCCAGGGTCCTCCGCTCAACGTGCCGCTCCAGCTCAATCAACTGAACCCGGTGACCGCGGGCATGTTCGGACCGGTCCTCCAGGTGGTCGTCCACGAGCCGCAGCAGCTCTGCGTCCCGGTCGCCAAGAACGGGCAGATCCCGCCCCCGGCCGTCCGGCACCTCGTCGAGCAAATCGACGTCAAGTGCTACCGCATCACGACGAACGCCCCGGCCAGCGGGGCCATCCAGTTGACCCACCTGAACCCGCTGTTCGCGAACATCCCGCCCCAGGCCACCCAGTTCGTGGGGCCGAACCCCATCCAACTGTGCGTCCCGGTCGCCAAGAACAACCAGTTCCCGCCGACGGACGTCTTCAATCACGTCCGGTTCTCCGACGTCCTCTGCTACCGCCTGCAGGGGCCGCCCCTCAACCAGGTGCTCAACCTGCAGCACTTGAATCCCGTGCTGACCCAGATGGGTCTGCCGCCGGAGAACGTGCCGGTCACCGTCACCGAGAAGCTCTGCGTCCCCGTGGCCAAGAACGGGCAGTTCCCTCCCGGTTGAGCCGTGGACGAAAGGGCGGCCCCGCGAGGCCGCCCTGTTTTTCACGCCACCGCCTCTTTATATTTCTGGTGCCGGTCGATGTAGACGCGGACGAACCAGCAGGAGGGGATGACCTTGAGCCCCTTCTCCAGCACGTCGTCCAGGGCCGCGCGGACGAGCTCGTCGGCGATCCCCTTGCCGCGCAGTTGGGGCGGCACGTAGGTGTGCCAGAAGTTGAGGGTGCCTTCGCCGGCCTGGCCGTATTCACAGACAGCCTCGTGGCCGTCGATCAGGGCGTAGTACTTGCCCGCTTTCTCATCGTGTTTGACGTCGAGGTCCATAGCGTCCTCCTCTCACGTTTCCACAGTTTCAATCGCCGTGCCACCCGGGCTGATCCAGAAAGATCAATTCGCATCCCCCGCCCTTGATCTCGACCGCTGAGACCCGCGCCGGAGACAGTTGGAGCTCGAAGACGCGCTCGCGGGGGATCGCCAGCAGCTCCACCAGGAGAGCCCGGATGCTGCCCCCGTGGGCCATGGCGATCACTTCCTCCCCGTCTCCCAGGTCCTGATACCAGGCGCGGACCCGGACCGCGAGGTCGACGAAGCTCTCTCCTCCCGGAGGGGCCAGATCCCACCAGCGCTTGCTCCAGGCGTCGTAGCGTCGGCGGTCGCTCTCGTAGATTTCATCCCAGGCGCGGCCTTCCCAATCCCCGAAGGAGACCTCTCGCAGGCGGGCATCAACGATGGGGTCAGGGGGCTCGACTCCAAAACTCCGGGCCAGGATGCGGGCCGAGTCCGTGGCGCGCCGGAGATCGCTGGCGAAGAGGCGGACCGGCGAGGGCCCATGCCAGGAAGCGGCGAGGGCCTCCATGTTGCGGGCTCCCAGAGCCGAGAGCGGCAGGTCGAGCTGGCCCACGGCCAAGCCCTCGCTCCCTTCGGCCTCTCCGTGGCGGACGAAGTAGAGCTTCATGCGGCTACCGCGAGGAGGACGCCGAGCTCGACGAGCTGGTTGACCGCGCCCAGGCAGTCGCCCGTGATCCCTCCGAGACGGCGGCGGAAGAAGAGGCCGGCCGCCAGCGTGGCCAGGAGGGCGACGGCCAGGGCCGGGAGGGCCGCCCAATACAGAGCTGTGACGGTGATCAGGACGGTCAGGACGGTGCCGGCCGCCACGCGCGCTCCGCTGACCCTGCCCGCGAGCGGCCCCGCCAAGCCCCCTTCCGCGCGGGCATAGGAGAGCTTCCACAAGAGCGGCAGGTGCGACCAGCGGCTGAGGACGTGGGCCGCGACGAGCGCGTTGGCGGCCCTGCCGGAGGAACTGGCGGAAAACGTTCCGAGAACGCTCACCTTGCCGAGGAGCAGGAGGAGGAGCGCGAGGGCTCCGGCGGCGCCGATGCGGCTGTCTTTCATCACTTCCAGCATACGCTTGCGGTCGCGGCTGGCCGCCAGGGCGTCGAAGACGTCGGCCCAGCCATCCTCGTGCAGGCCGCCCGTCACCAGGGCCGCGGCGGCCAGGGCGAGCACGGCCGGCACGGGCTCGGGCCAGAGAAAGCGCGCCCCCCAGTGGGCGGCGGCGGCGAGCAGGCCCACGAGCAGGCCCACGATGGGAAAGTAGACCGCCGAGCGCGCCAGCCAATCCTCCTGAAAACCTTTCAAACGCGGCACGGGCAGCCGCGTCAGCAGCATGATGGCGGTCCAGAAATAGCGGACCTCGTTCATTTCTTGTCCGACACGCCCGCCTGGGAAAAGGTTGCCATCTCGCGCAGGATCGCCGCCGCGGCCTTGAGGATTGGAAAGGCGAGAGCGCTCCCCGTGCCCTCGCCCAGGCGCATGCCGAGATCGAGCAACGGCCTGGCACCCAAAGCCTTCAAAGCCCGTCCGTGGCCGGCCTCGGCCGAGCGGTGGGCGAAGAACAGGGCGGGACGGATCGCGGGATCGAGACGCGCGGCGGCCAGGGCGGAGACCGTCGAGATGAAGCCGTCCACCAGCACGAGCTTGCGGCGGCGGGCCGCTTCGAGGGCCGCTCCGGCGAGCGCCGCGATCTCCAGCCCGCCCACGGCGGCGAGAGCGCTCCTGGGATCCGCCAACGCTTTTTCATGGAGCCGCAGAGCCTTCTCCACCACGGCGCGCTTGTGGAGGAGCCGCTCGTCGTCCACCCCGGTCCCCCGGCCCACCGTCTCCTCCGGCGGCGCGCCCGTCAGCGCCGAGAGCAGGGCGGCGGCGGCGGTCGTGTTGCCAATCCCCATCTCGCCCAATGCAATCGTATCCATCCCAGAGGCCCGTTCCACGGCGGCGCGTCCGGCCTCCAGAGCGGCCTCCAATTCCTCAGGATTCATGGCGGGCTCTTCGAGGAAATTGCGCGAGCTCCGGCGCACCTTGGCGGACACGACCCCCGGCATCTCCGGCAGATCGGCATCGACGCCCACGTCGATCACCTCGACCTCCAGCCCCAGCGTGCGGGCGAGGACGGTGATGGCCGCGCCGCCCGAAGAAAAGGTTTTCACCATCTGCGCCGTCACCTCGCGGGGATAGGCGCTCACGCCCTCGCGGGAAACCCCGTGGTCGGCGGCGAAGATGAGGACGCGCCCGCGCTCCACCCGCGGCTCCAGCGTCTCCAGATATCCGGCGATCCGGACGGCGATCGACTCCAGCCGTCCCAGCGAGCCGGGCGGCTTGACCTTCTGATCCATTTCGCTCTGGGCTCTCTCATTCCAGCTCATTCAGGCTCTCCGGGACGGGGAAGATCATGGAAATCCCATGACGGGGATGGGGCACGGTCTCGACCGGAATGCCGAAGGTCCGGCGCAGCAGGTCCGGCGTCAGCACCTCCTGGCAGGGACCCTGGGCCAGGATGCGGCCGCCGTGGAGCAGCACCGCCCGGTCCGCGAACAGCGAAGCGAGGTTGAGATCGTGGAGGCTCAGCACCACAGCCGCCTTGCGTTCGCGGGCGAGACGGGCCAGGAGATCGAACAGCTCCACCTGGTGGCGGAGATCCAGATGCGCGCCGGGCTCGTCGAGCAGGAGCACCTCCGCGTCCTGCGCCAGGGCCCGAGCCAGCAGGGCGCGCCGGCGCTCGCCGCCCGAGAGGGAGTCGAGGCTGCGGGTGCGGAGGGCTTCGAGGTCCACCTGGCGCAGGGCCGTGTTCAAGGCGGCCCGGTCCGCCGGCGTATACGGCAGGAGCCAGCCGCGATGGGGCACGCGGCCCAGGAGCACGGCGTGCTCGACCGTCATGGGCCACGCGGCGGCCTCGGTCTGGGGCACGAAAGCCACGTGCCGCACGAAGGCGCGTTGCGGGAGTTGCCAGACATCCCGGCCGTCGAGGGTGACCGTGCCGTCCCGCGGGCGCAGAAGCCGCGCCAGAGCCCGCAAAGCCGTGCTCTTGCCCGCGCCGTTCGGACCCAGGAGAGCCGTCACCGTGCCGGGCTCGGCCACCAGGCTGAAATCTTCGAGCACGGTATGGTCTCCATACGCACAGGAGATTCCCGCCGTTGCGAGCCGGACCGTCACGCGACGTTCCCTCTCCGCAGGAGCAGGAGGAAGAACGGCCCGCCCACGAGAGCGGTGACGATGGAGACCGGAATCTCTCGCGGCGCAGCCAGACCGCGGGCCGCGCCGTCGGCCAGGAGCAGGAGCAGGGCGCCGAGGAAACAGCTCGCCGGCAGCAGCCGGCTGCTCCGCCCACCCACGATCCGGCGGGCGGCGTGAGGGGCCACGAGACC
>CAXTNS010000229.1:0-9478 GCA_964245465.1 uncultured Thermoanaerobaculia bacterium | reverse complement strand
CCCGGGCGCGGGGCCTCCAGAATACGGACACGGCCGGCACCTGGGAGCTGGCGGACCGCATTCTCCTGCGAATCCGCCGCGACGCCCCCGAGCTGCTGGCCGGGATCGACACCAGGACCGATCCCGTGGCGGCCCTCCGCCAAGCCTTGCAGGTGGAGGAGGCCTGATGGACTACTCCCGCTTCGTGCGCCTGCGCCGGCCGCTGTGGGACGCCTTCGAGCGCCAGCTCGGGACCGCGGGCCAGCGCCTGAAGGGCCTGGGATATGGCGACCTCGAGGAGATGGCCCTGCACTACCGTCAAGTGCTGCACGACCACGCTCTCGCCGGCTCCCGTTTCCCCGGTACCGCCGCCGCCCGGCGGCTCCAGGGACTGGTGCTGGAAGGCACGCGCCGGCTCCCGGGGGAGCGCGGGGCGGGCCGGGCCGGCCTGATCCGGTTCGTCCGCGTCAAGTTTCCCCAGGCCTTTCAGCGTCAGCTTGGCGCGACCGCCGTGGCCCTGTCCCTGTTCGTGCTCGCGAGCCTTTGGGGGCTGGCCCTGGGCATCCTCCGGCCGGCGCTCGGAGTGACCCTCCTGGGTCCGGAATCCATCCGGGGCCTGGAAGAGGGACGCCTGTGGACCGAGTCCCTGGTCACCACGGTGCCGCCGAGCGTCTCCTCCTCGGGCATCGCCACCAACAACATCACGGTGGCGCTGACGGCCTGGGCCGGGGGCGTGCTGGCGGGCTTCATCCCCCTTTACATCCTCCTGTTCAACGGGCTCATGTTGGGAGCGCTTTTCGGCGTCACGATGCACTATGAGATGGCGGGCGCGCTCCTCGAGTTCATCTCGGCCCATGGGCCGCTGGAGCTCTCCCTGATCATCGTCTCGGCCGCGGCGGGACTGACCATCGGCCGCGCCCTGATCGAGGCCGGTGACCGGCCCCGCGCCCTGGCCTTGCGCGACACGAGCCGGGATGCTCTGACGGTTCTGCTCGGCTGCGTGCCCTGGTTCGTGGCGCTGGCCCTGGTGGAGGTCTTCATCTCCCCTCAGCCGCTGCCCGCCGCCCTCAAAGTCACCCTGGGGCTCGCTCTGGAGAGCCTCTTCCTTGCCATGGCGTTCCGTCCGGTGCCCTCGGAGCCGAATCCATGAACGATCCCATGCTGTTCCAGCGTCCTGGTCCCATGCCCTTCCGCCTGTTGATCGACGAGGCCATCCGGCAGGCCCGCCGGCACTTCCGCACCGTCTATCTGCCGGTGGCGATCCCGATCGCCATGCTCGCCACGCTGATCCCCGTGGCGCAGGCGCTGTGGTTCCCCAATCTGATAAAAGGCCAAGCCAGCGCTCTGGGCATGCTCCCCGGGATCTACCTGCTGCTCTTCATCTATCTCGGCATCGTCATGGTGGCGTACATGGCCCTGCAGGTGGGGGTGGTCGACGCCTTGAATGGACGGGCCGTGGACATGAAGCGGGCCTGGGCCTTTGCGATCCACGGCAGGGTCCTGGGGACCCTGGTCCTGTGGTACATGGCGATCATCGCCTCCATCCTCTGCTGCTGCCTGCCGGTCCTCTACGTCGGTCCCCTGCTCTCCTTCGTCGCGCCGGTCATGGTGGACGAGGGGCGGTTCGGAATCGATGCCATCCGCCGCAGCGCTGAGCTGGCCCAGCACCCCATGAGCCCGGATTTCTTTGATCGGCCTCTCTTCAAGGTCCTTCTGTTCCTCATCCTCGGCGTGATCCTTTCCTACACGCTGGGCCTGCTGGTGGCCCTGCCTTTCCAGATCCCGATGTGGATCCGGATGTTCCGTGACAGCGCGTCGGGAGCGGACCCGCTCCAGGGCATCTCGGGCTTTCTTTGGCTCCAGGTGCCCGCCCAGTTCCTGAACGTCCTGGTCACCACGGCGGTCTATGTCTATACGTCCTTCGGCATCGCGCTGCTCTTCTACGACGCCCGCGGCCGCAAGGAAGGGGTCGACCTCCGCTCGGAGATCGATGAGGTCTTTGGCGGACCGCCTCCGGAGCTGCCGCTGGGATGACCGCGGACCAGGTTCTGATGAAGCGGGTCCTGGCGGAAAGCGGAGTCGAGCAGACCCCCGTGCCGCCGGAGACCTCCTACCTGGGCGATCTCGGCCGGGCCGCGCAGCGCGCCATGATTGACGCTCTCATAGCGGGCATAAAGAAGCTCAACGTGCCGGAGCCCCTGGTCCGCGTCGTGGCCTGGGGGCTGGCGGTCCTCGCGGTTCTCCTGATCGCCTGGGTGGCCTTCTCCTGGTGGAAGCGCAGGCGCCGCGGGAAAGAGGAAGGCGAGGGCTCGGTCGCGGCCCTGGACGTGCCGCCTTCCCGGCGGACCACCCACGCTTGGCGCGCCGAGCTGGACCGTCGCCTCGCTGAAGGCCGGATCGCCGAGGCCCTGGAGGCGCTCTGGTGGTGGCTCGCCCGCTCGCTGGCCGGTGACCGGGCCGAGCCGGACTGGACGAGCCGCGACCTGGTGGCGCGGGCTGGGCGGAATGACCTGCGGGATCTGATTCGCCGGCTCGACGCCTTTACCTACGGCCCGCGACCCCCTGGCATCGACGACCTCCGCCATCTGGTGGGCCGGCTGGAGGAAGCCCTGGCGTGAAGGACCTGGTCCGCAACCGGCTGGTGATCGCCACCGCCCTGTTCCTCCTGGCGTGCATCGGCGCCCTGCTGCTCCTCTCCCGGCCCGGGGAGGCGCGCGGGAGCGCTCTCGCCCGTGGGCCGGGCGGCTGGCTCGCGGCCCGGAAATACCTCGAAGCCCGGGGTGTACGGGTGAAGCTGCTCGACGGACCGCTCGAAGGCTTCCGGGAGGGCGGCGTCCTCGTCGTGGCCTTCCCCTGGCAGAGCGGGATCTCGATCGAAGCCGGTGATGTCCTGGAGGGGCACCTGCGCCGTGGCGGCGACCTCGTGCTGGCCTACTCCGGTGAAGCGAACAACCCGGGCGAGCTCGTGGCCCTGGAGGCGCTGGGCCTGCCGCCCAAGGAGATCCGCGAGGTGGTACTCAACCCCGTGCGCTGGCGGCGGTTCGCGCGCGAGGAGTGGGACCTCCAGCCGGCGAAGGGTGCTGTGGGAGTGGGTCCGGTCCGCGTCTGGGCGCCGCGCTGGATGCCGGAGATTCCGAAAGAGGCGCAGGTCCTGCTGCGCTCGCCCAAGGGTCCGGTGATCGTCATGCTTCCACGCTACAAGGGCCGGATCTGGATCCTGCCCGCCGACGCCTTCGCCAACGCCCGCCTGGCCAACCCAGGCAACGCCGACCTCCTGGAAACCCTGCGCCAGCGGCTTGGGGACCGGTGGACGTTCGACGAGTACCATCATGGCCTCGCCGGCGGGCGGGCGGTCGAGTCCGCCGAGCTGGGAAGGACCCTGGACCTGATCCTCCTGCACTTGGCCGTCCTCTACATGGTGGCCCTGCTCACGCTCTCGCGCCGGTTTGGGCCGGCGTGGAGCGAGCCGCCGGTGGTGACCGGCTCCGCGGGCTCATTCCTGCTCGGCCTCGGGGCTCTCCACAACCGCCTGGGCCACCACGCGGAAGCTGCCCGCCGGCTGCTCAAGCGGGCGCGCGAGCTCGACCGCAACCTCACCCTCCCCGAAGATCTCGACCGCCGCGCCGCCAATACCGCCAATATTGGCTCCCGCGAGCTGGTCGAGCTGGCGCGGGAGGTGGCGCTCCTGCGGCGCCGTGGTGGGGGAATCCGGCCAGCCCACGATCGTAAAGAGATCCAAGAGACCCAACGGGAGACCGCAGCATGACCCAGCCCACCGAGCTGTCCCAATTCACGAACGAGCGCCTGATCCAGGCAGCCCAGGGAATCGTCTCCGCCCTGGAAGGCGCCGTCCTCGGCCAGCGCATGGCCGTCGAGACCCTGGTCGTGGCGTTCATGGCCGGCGGCCACGCGCTGCTCGAAGGCGTTCCGGGACTCGGCAAGACGCTCCTGGCCCGCGCTTTCGCGTCGTCTCTGGGCGTGGGCTTCAGCCGGGTCCAGTTCACGCCTGACCTGATGCCGGCCGACGTCATCGGCGCCAACGTCTACGACGCCTCCCCGGCTCTTTCCGGCTGATGCGCGGGCCTGTGTTCACCCAGATCCTGATGGCCGACGAGATCAACCGCACGCCACCCAAGACCCAGGCGGCCCTCCTCGAAGCCATGCAGGAGCGCCAAGTGACGATCGACGGTGTGTCGCTTCCCCTGGAGCCGGGCTTCTTCGTCATCGCCACCCAGAACCCCATCGAGTTCGAGGGAGTCTACCCCCTGCCCGAGGCGCAGCTCGACCGTTTCTTGGTGAGGATCGAGATGGGTCTCCCGATTCCTGAATCCGAGCTCGACCTCTACAGGAAGGCCGTGGCGGGAGAGCTGGCCGACTGGGGCGGATCGCTCCCCGGTCCCGTGCTCCAACCCGGCGAGGCCCTCGCCCTGCGCCAGGCCGCCCGGCGCGTCCACGTGGCCGACGAACTGCTCGCCTACCTTGCCCAGTTGGCCGGCGGCGTGCGCCGCTCGCCTCAGGTGGACCTGCCCGTCTCGCCGCGCGCGGCCCTGGCCCTGCTCGAAGCTGGGCGCGCCAGCGCTCTCCTCGAAGGGCGCGACTTCCTCATCCCGGACGACCTGAAACGCCTGCTGGTGCCGTGCTGGGCCCACCGTATCCTTCTCACCCCGGAGGCCGAGCTCGAAGGGTTCGATGCCCGGCGCATCCTCGACGGCGTGGCCGCGGCCGTGCCGGTGCCGCATTGAGCAACTGAGCCCGAGAGTCATGCCCGCGCTCCGCTGCTTTCAGCTCCTCGGCCTGATCACGCTCCTGCTGGTCGCCTCCTTCCTCGCACCCTGGCTGGCCTGGGCCGCGATGGTCCTGGACGTGGTTCTGGCGGTGGCAACGCTCGCGGACTTCCGGCGCGCCGACCGCGTTCCCCTGGAAGCTGCGCGGACTTGGCCGCCTCTCCTGGTGCAGGAGGCCCCGGCCGAGGTGACGGTGACGGTTTCGACCACGGCTCAACGCCCCGTTACCGTCCTCCTGCGCGAGGGTCTGCACCCTGCCCTGGCCGAGGGACCCCTGCGCCGGCAGATCGAGATCCCAGCTCCCGGACGCATCGCCTGGACCTGGCCGCTCCTGCCACGCCGCCGCGGCGAGCACCGCACGGCGCCTCTCTCGGCCCGTGTCCTCGGGCCCTGGAAGCTCGCCTGGGCTCAGCGCGACCTGCTGCCCGGCGACACCGTGCGTGTCTTTCCCCAGGTGCGCTGGGAAGGCAAGGTCGGCCAGCTCCTCGCCCTCGCCCAGCGCCGGCGCATGGGACAGATCCCCATGCGGATGCACGGTGTGGGCACCGAGCCCTACGCCCTGCGCGAGTACCTGCCGGGCGATCCCCTGGCCAAGATCCACTGGAAGGCCACGGCCCGGCACGGCCGTCCCGTGAGCCGCGAGGACACGTGGGAGAGGAGCGCCCGGCTCGTCGTCCTCCTGGACTGCGCCCGCGCCATGGCCTCCATGGACGGCCGCCGCAGCAAACTCGACTACGCCGTGGCGGCCACGCTCGCCCTGACCCGGGTGGCGGCGGCGCGGGGCGACCAGGTCACCATCCTGGCCTTCTCTGACCGCGTGCTGCGCACCGTACGCGTGCGCTCCGGCGGCCGCGGGGCGAGCCTGGCCTACCAGGCGCTCTACGACGTCGAGGCCCAGCTCACCGAGCCCGCCTACGACCTTGCGGCCGAAGCCGTCTTCGACGTCGAGACGAGGAGCGCCACGGCGGTGCTCTTCACTTCGGTCGTGGACCTCGCCGCGGCCGAGCTGCTGCGTGAGTCCCTGCTGCGCCTCGGTCGCCGTCACCGGGCCCTGCTGCTCAACCTGGAAGACCCCGAGCTGCGGGCCCTGGCCGCGGCCGAGCCCGAGACCTCGCCCCAGGCTTTTGCCCAGGTGGCCAGCCTGGAGATTCAGTTGGCCAACCGGCGCCTCGCCCGCCACCTACGCCGCGGCGGTATCCGGGTGGTCAACACCGCCGCGGACCGCTTGGCCTTGGAGGCTCTGGAGGCATACCTGGCGATCTACTTCCGGGCGGCCACGGCGGCCCGGGCTTGAAGAATGGCTATTTCGCTGCGCCCCTCTTGAGCTGCAGGATCCGCACCTTCCAGGCCCACCCAGAACGCTTCAAAGGCCGCAAACCCGTACTGAAGTCGCCTCCCAACGAGGTCTGGATCAACCCTTCCAAGGAGGAACCCCGTTCCCAGGAGGAGCTTCCCTAAGACCAACAACCTCCTGTCTCAAAGAGCTTGACAGGTTCCGTCCTCCGGCTACATGAAGCTGCGGATCTTTCTCGAGGATCTCCTCGGGTCCAAGGTCGACCTGATCACCGAGTCCGGGAAGCCGTCCGCCCTTCGTCGAGAAGGAGGCCGTTCGCGTCGCCTAATCCCTCAGCCCTCGATCGGCAACCGCACCCGGAAGGTCGATCCCTTGCCGACTCGGCTCTCCACGTCCACCTGCCCGCCATGGGCCTGCGCGACGTGCTTGACGATGGCGAGGCCGAGGCCCGTGCCACCTTCTTCGCGGGCGCGTCCCTTGTCCACCCGGTAGAAGCGCTCGAAGATCCTCGGAATCGATTCCGTGGGGATGCCGATGCCGGTGTCGCAGACCTCGATGACGGCCTCGCCGTCGGATCGCGAGAGGCGGATGGAGACCTGGCCTTCCGGGCGGTTGTACTTGATGGCGTTGTCGAGCAGGTTCAGGACCAGCCGCTCCAGGCCGTCGGGATCGCCCAAGACGGGGGGGATGCGCTGGGCCGCGACCTTGATCTCGATCTTCTTCTCGCGGGCGGCGGCGGAGAGCAGCTCAACGGCCCGGCGGAGGAGGGCGTGGAGGTCCACCGGCTCGCGTTCCAGGGAGGCGGCGAGGCCTTCGAGGCGGGAGAGGGTGAGGAGGTCGTTCAGCAGTTCCTGGAGGCGCCGGCACTGGCTCAGGATGCGCTCGGTGAAGCGGTGGGCCGTGGGCGGCTCGTCCAGGGCGCCGTCGCGCAGGGTCTCAGCGTAGCCGCGGATGGCGGCGAGAGGCGTCTTGAGCTCGTGGGAGACGTTGGCCACGAAGTCGCGCCGCATGTCGGCCACGCGGGTCAGCTCGGTGGTGTCGCGCACGGCCACCACGGCGCCCCGCTCGCCCCGGGAGAGGGCGGCGCTGGCGAGCAGCAGGGTGCGCCGCTCGGGCGTGGGGAGCTCGATCTGCGCGCTCTGGGGCTCGCCCAAGCGCAGGGTGTCTTCGACCAGCCGGGCGAGCGCGGGCTGGCGGATGATCTCCAGCACGGGCCGGCCGGTGAAGTCGCCCGCGAGGTCGAACAGGTGATGGAAGGCCGGGTTGATCATCAGGGCCCGGCCGTCGGGACCCACCACGAGCACGCCTTCGGACATGCTGGCGAGGATCTCGCGCAGGTGGTCGCGTTCCGTGCTCACGGCCTGGAACTGCTCTTCGGCCGTGGCGGCGAGGCGGTTCAGGGCCAGGGCCAGGGCAGCGAGCTCGTCCTCTTCGGGCACGTCGACGCGGGCGGCGCGGCCGATCGCCAGGTCCTGGGCGCCGGCGATAAGGCGCGACAGGGGCTCGAAGAGCTGCCGGTCGAGCCAGAGGGAGGTGAACAGGATGGCGATGCCCGCGGCCAGCGCGGAGAGGAGCATGGCCGCGGCGAGCCGGCCCCGCAGGGCGCTCAACTGTTCGAGCGGCTCAGCCAAACGGAGGACGTAGGGCTGGCCCTGGGGACCGCTCAGGGTGCGGGCCACGTAGACGTAGGTGTTGCCCGTGGTGGCGCTCCGGCGCACGTTCATGCCCCGGCCGCGGGCGAGGGCCGCGCGGACCTCGGGACGGTTCAGGTGGTTCTCCATGGCGCGGATCCCCTCGGCCTCCACGGAGCTGTCCGCCACCACCACGCCGTCCGGACGGATGATGGTGATGCGGATGCCGCTGTCGGCCGCCAGTTGCAGCGCCCATCTCTCCAGGTCCGCCTCGGGATCGCTGCCCGGGTGGGGCAGCCGGGCCAGCCGCTCGCGGGCGACGGGCGCCAGCAGGTCCACCATGTCGAAGAGCTGGACGGAGGCGGTGCGCTCCAGGAGGTTCGGCAGCAGCGCCCAGAGCAGGGCGGTGGCCGTGATGACGGCGGCCAGGGCGGGCCAGAGGGGAGCGAGCCGGAGCTTGGGCGGCAGACCCAGGAGGCGCACCGCGGGTCAGGGCCTCAGCCGATAGCCGACCCCGATCACCGTCTCGATACGGTCGGCCTCGGACCCGAGCTTGCGGCGCAGACGGCGGATGTGGGTGTCGACGGTGCGGCTGTCGATGTCTTCGGCATAGCCCCAGACGTCCGAGAGGAGCTGTCCGCGGGTCTGCACCCGTCCACCCCGCTCCATGAGCAGGCGCAGGAGCCGGAACTCGGTGGCGGTCAGGGGTATCTCCTTGCCGCGCACGCGGAGGTGGTGGCCGGAGACGTCGAGGTGGATGCCTCCGACCTCCAACCGGTCGCTGGCGGCCTCCTCGTGCTGGAGCCGGCGCAGCACGGCCTTGACCCGCAGCACGACCTCGCGGGGGCTGAAAGGCTTGCTGATGTAGTCGTCGGCCCCCAGCTCCAGGCCCACGATGCGGTCCAGCTCCTCGCCGCGGGCGGTGAGCATGACGATGGGCAGCCGGGAGGTGGCGGCGTCCCGCTTGAGCATCCGGGTCAGCTCCAGCCCGTCGATGCCGGGCAGCATCAGGTCGAGCAGGATCAGGTCGGGCGCCTCGCGGCGGACGGCCTCCAGGCCGGCGTCGCCCCGGCGGGCGAGCTCCACGTCGAAGCCCTCCTTTTCGAGGTTGTACTGCAGCACCTCGGCGATGTCGGGCTCATCCTCGATGAGCAGAATACGTTCCCGTGCCATTGGGGGAAGGCTACCATGGAGTCTTCCACAAAGAATGCGGAAAAGCCTGTGGAAAAGGGACAGGAAACCGGTGGGATAAGCAGGTTTTGCAGGGGTTTTCACTCTTTGACCAACAAGCTGTGCAAGCGACGCAAGCCACTGAAAACATTACGTTTCCGTCTCAGTTTTCCCTTCCGCCCGACTGCCGCTCTGAGCAAGCTGGAGAGTTTTCCGCAGAATGGATGTAGAGGCCCTGTGAGAGCTTTGTTAACTCTCTGTGACGGAGGGGTTTACCCGTCGGGAGGGAGTTGGGAGGTTCTTACAAAGGCATGTAAAAGGTGCTTTCAGACGGTCGCCACTTCAAGCCCCTGGCGTAAACGCAGGGCACAATTGAAGACCTTCTCAAAGAAGCGGCCGCTCTCGCGGGCAGACTCGATCTCCAGGTCCACGGCATAACGGGAGAGCAACTCCAGGGTGACCTTGTGGCCACGGCCGCCGATCGAGCAGTAGATCTCTTCCACGCGGGAGGCATGGGCGCGGTCGAGTGAGTCGGCCACGCGCAGCAGGGCGGCGAGCTTGCGGATGGTGCGCTGCTGCCAGGGCTTCAGGGCGGCGAAGGGGGGGGGGCGCGCCTTGGG
>CAXTNS010000228.1:0-9482 GCA_964245465.1 uncultured Thermoanaerobaculia bacterium | reverse complement strand
GGCGAGATGCTGGGCGGTCATCTCTTCGACCGCGTTCTTCAGAGTCGGCAGGTTTCTCGCGTTTTCAGGAGAGAGCCGCTCGAGCGGCGGTGCGTTGAATTTGGCGTACTGATCGAGAATGGCTTGCATGAGCGGATCGGTGGGCATGGCCTGGACCTCCTTGATATCCCAGTGAGTCATTACCAAGAGAGCTCCGCCGCGGCCGAGGAGGGCCACGGCGGTTCTCAGGAACTCGGAGTCGAGGTTCCGTACGCCGACAGCTAGAGGACGTAACTCAGCCCAGGGTCACCTGATGGCTCCATTGAGCCGGTTGGGGAAGAATCCGAAGTTGGCGCTCGCGCCGCCGAGGTAGACGATGTTCAGCACCTGGCCCGTGGTGCGGCCGAAGGCAATGGCGTTGCCGTCCGCGGGCACGATGTTGGCCTGTCCCTGGAGGCGGATTCCCTGGTCGCGGTCACCCGGTCCATCCGCGGCGTCGCGCAGGTCCGAGATCAACCGGGCGGGTTGGACGAGGCCGAGCGAATACAGAACCGTGCGAATCTCGGAGGCGTGATAGGCCTCGACGGCGAGGATTCCCGCCGCGGCCGAGAGGAATGCCTTGCTTTTCAAGAGAGGAGCGGCGCCTTTGTAAGCGGTCACTCCGACGTCCTCGAAGATGAAGGCGCCCAGGAGGAAACTCTTCTCGTCAGCGAAGGGATTGAACTGTTCATTGGCTCCGATCACTCCGGCCGCGCGAGCGGCGGTGGTGAAGCTTTGCTGGAGGTCGATGGTCGGCCGGGCCACGGCACTCCCGCCCAGGGCCGAGCGCAGGAATTTGACGTGAGCTTCCTCGTCGGCCGCGATCTCCTCCGCATATTCGCGGAACGTCTGCGTTTGGAAGGGGACGGCCGAGCCTCCGGTCACGTTGCCCAGAGTGCCGGTGCCCGTCACGTCGGAGTTGTCCAATCCCTGGCCGGAAACGGCCCGGAGGTAGAATTCAGCCTCCAGATACTCGAGGTTGAGGGCAAAGTTGAGGATGTCGATATCACTCTGCGCCGTGGCCTTTTCGGTCAGATCGCCCGCGGCGGCCAGAAGAGGTCCGCCGGCGCCCGCCAACTGTGAGGCACCGACCACGCCGAGGGTGGTCAAGCCTGCTTTGGTAAGAAAGCTGCGACGGCTGGTGGCTTCAGTTTCGAGAGTTTCCGGAGGCGAATCAAGCTTAGACATGGGAGCTCCTTCCTTGGTGTTGTCTGATCGAAGCATGCCGGCCGGGGCGGCCGTCCATTGGTGCTACGCAGCCGGCTCTTCGATGGATCACCAGGATGGGCTCAAATTTTTACCGGCAACGATCTGCCGAGCTTTTGCATCCCCATCCGGATTCTCGACTTGACGGAGCCCAGGGGCATGGAAAGCTTTTGGGCGATCTCGGAATGCGAGAGGTCCTGGCCGAAGGCGAGTTGCAGGCAGGCTCGCTGGGGAGCCGTCAGCCGTTGGACTTCGTCGCGGATGCTGGTCCGCCGTTCCTGGCTCTCCAGGCGTGAGGTGGCGACGGGATGGAGGGCGGCCAGGCCCTGGCAGAACGCCTCCTCCCGCTGCTTGCGGGAGCTTTCCCGGCGCAGCCGGTCGAGGCCGCGGGACTTGGCGATGACGAGGAGCCACTGGCAGGGAGATCCTTGCTCCGGCCGGTACCGGTCCGCTTGGAGCCAAGCTTGTAAGAACGTCTCTTGCAGGGCCTCTTCCGCCAGGCTCCGCTGGCGCAGAAGCTGGACGAGGACGCCAAGCACCTTCGGGGCCAAACGGTCAAAAAGCTCCGCGAAAGCCTCGCGGTTCCCATTGGCGATCTGGCGAATCAGGTGTTTGTCTTGGCCGGTGGAAGATTCGGATGTTTCAAGGTCCACTTCGTGAGATACGGCCACAACTCCCCCCTTGCCGTTTTTTCCAGCAAAGGCCGAGCCATCGCCTGGCGGCGATAACTTCCAAGTCCGGCGCAGCTCAAATGGACTGGTGGAAGCGCTCGAGGACTTCGAAGAGAGCCGCGGGCTGTACGGGTTTGACGAGATGGACGTCGAACCCGGCGGCAAGGGAGCGGCGGCGGTCTTCCTCCGTGCCATAGCCGGTGAAGGCGATGAGAAAGACGCCTTCGCCTTGCCGCTCTCTCAGGCGCCGGGCCACCTCGAAGTCGTCCATCTCCGGCATCCCCACGTCGCAGAAGATGACGTTCGGACGGAAACTTTCCGCGGTCCGCAAGGCTTCCTGCCCGCCATGAGAGGTGCGAACCTCATGGCCTCGCATCTCCAGAAGGACGCCGAGGCTTGCGGCAGCGTCAGGATGGTCGTCCACGACCAGGATGCGCAGAGGCATGGCCGGCGAGGAGGTTTTCTCAGGAGTAAGGGCGGGAGCCTTGCCCGCGGCGGATCCAGCCAGGGGGAAGCCGCAGGATGAACTCGCTGCCCTGACCGAGGCCTTCGCTCCGGACCTCCACGGTGCCGCCGTGCATCTCCGCCAGGGTCTTGACGAGGGTGAGGCCGATTCCCAGCCCACCTGCGACCTCCTGAAGCTGGAGTCGGCTTGCACGAACATGTCAAAGATCCGGGGCAGGACGTCCTGGGCGATCCCGACGCCGGTGTCCCGCACCCGGGCGGCGGTGAAGCCGTCTTCGGTTTCGGCGGAGAGCTGGATGCGGCCTCTGAGCGTTGGCAAGAAGAAAAGGCGCTGCCGCGGAGCAGCTTCCCGTCATCGCGACTGTTCTTCGCGTACATCTTCCGGACAGCTTTTATCTGAGCTGGGAGAACTACCCTCTTCTTAGGAGGAGCCCTGGCGGAAAACGTTTTTGAGGCTCTGCTGGTCGTGCCAATCACGATCCTGAATCTCTGACGCGGGTACGAAGCCGCCCGACCCTGGGGGGTTAAGCTACTCGGAATACCCGCTCACCTCGACCGCCCCATGCACCGTCCCCCGGGCCGCCACGAAGGGGAGGATCGTCAATTTTCCGTCCGTCCCGAGCGGCAGGGTGAACGTCTCCGTGCGGGTGGCGCCGCGTTCGAAGCGGAGGATGGCGGAGGGGTTTCCTGCCACGGCGCCCGGATAGAGCCGCAGATTGCCCTTGCCCGAGGGGTTGAAGACGGTCACCTTGATCACCACCTGCCTGGCCGTGGCCGGTACGCCGCAGGCGCCGCGGACGGTCACCGCGCGCTGGACGTTCGAGGTGAGGACGGGGCGGTCGGCGCGGCGCCGGGTGTCGAGGAGCGTACAGGCTGGCAGAGAGATGGGACCGCTGTCGTCCTTCCAGAGATAGACGTCCAGATCGCCGTTGAGGTCTCCTTGGACGAACGGGGTGCCGGAGGTGAAGGCGACCCGGCGGCCGTCCGCCGAGAACTGGTGCTGCAAGGCCAGCTCCGGGGGCAGGCCGGAGAGGCCGTTCACGCCGCCCACGAGGACCGGCGGGCCGGCGCTCCGGTTGCGAACGAACAATCTCACCCGGTCGGAGGGGAAGAACTGGCCCGGGATCAGGTCGGTCGAGGCGCTCAGGAGGGTGACGCGGCCACCGTCCGCGCTGATGCGTGGGGCGATGGCCCCCTGGCTGGCGGTCCGGCCGGGCGCGCCGCCCGCGGAGCTCAACAGGGTGTTGGTGCCGGACAGGCGGTCGTAGAGGAAGGCGTCGGACGCGCTGTCGAGGTCCGTCACCCTGGCCACGAGGTCGGTCGCCTGACTGTCGTAGACGAGAAAACGGCCGTCGGCGCTCAGGAAGATCGTCTCTCCGGGCCACAGGAGGGAAACGAGCGGGCCGTTGCCCAGGGTCGCGGGGAGGGAGACCGCGTGGTTCACCAGGACCGTGGTGCGGGCGACCCGGTCGTAGAGGAAGAGACCGGTCCCGCCGCTCACGAAGGCGATGAAACGGCCGTCCGCGTTGAGGCCGAAGGCCTGGACGGTGCTGCCGATGGCCGTGGTCGCCGACGCCGCGGTCCGGGTGACGAGCGCGACCGCCCCGGTCGTGCGGTCGAAGACGAAGAGGTCCGGGCTTGGGTGGGAGGTGTCGTTCTGGCCGGGGACGAGGTTGCCGGCCTCGCTCGAGAAGACGACGAAGCGGCCGTCCGCGCTGATCTTCGCGTACTGGGAAGGGCCGTTGCCGCCGGTGGCGGTCGAGCCCGGCACGTGGGAGACCAGGGTGTTCGTCCCCGTGGTGCGGTCGTAGAGGAAGACGTCGACGGCCGGGACGCCGTTCTGAATCGCGGAATGTCCGGGCACCAGGCCGCACGCCGTGCAGCCGTAGGCGAGGAAGCGGCCGTCGGCGCTGATCGACATCCCGAAGGAGAGGAAGCCCTCGGGTGCCGTGGCCAGGCCGGGCTTGTGATTGACGAGGGTCAGGGTGTCGGCCACGCGGTTGTAGAGGTAGAGCCGCTCGATCTGGTTGCCGCCGGGATTGGCCTGGAAGGCGACCAGGGCGGCGACCCGTCCGTCGGCGCTCAGGACGGGAGAGGTGCCGCCCACGGCCGTCACCTTGGAGGTGGGCGAGCGGCTGAGGAGGGTGGTCCTGCCCGCTGTCTGGTCCCGCAGGAAGACGTCCCACGTGCCGGTCGGCTGCCCCAAGAAGATGTCGAACCCGTCGGGCACGTCGATCTGGCCGGGCACGAGGCCGGCCGCGCGGCTGGAGAAGACGGTGTAGCGCCCGTCCGCCGAGATGCCCTCGACGACACTCGGGCCGTGGGGCGTGACGGCGGGGAGGCGCGGGTCGCGGCGCGAGGGGCTGGTGATTTCGCCGGAAGTCCGGTGGTAGAGGAAGGGGTCGTAGAAGTGGTTGGGATCGACCTGCCCCTCGCCCAGGTCGGCCGCCTTGCTGATGAAGCCGACGATCCCGCCGTCCGCGCTGATCAAGGGAAAGGTCGAATCGGCGTTCGCGGTGGTGAACGCCGAGCTCCCGGAGCGGCTCACCAGGGCCGTGGCCTGGGTGGATGTGTCGTAGAGGAAGACGTCGTCCTCGGCGTTGGCGTCGGTCTGGTTGGATACGAGGCCGGTGGCCGCGCTCGCGAAGGCCAGGAACCGGCCGTCCGCGCTGAAGGTTGGCCAGCGGGAGCCGGCGGAACCGGTCGTGGCGGTAACCGCCGAGCCCGGGACATGGCTCGCGAGCGCCGTCGTGCCGGTGACGCGGTTGTAGACGAAGACGTCGTCGTTCTCGACGGTGTCCACCTGGCCCGGGACGAGGTTCATGGCCTGGCTGACGAAGGCCACGTAGCGTCCGTCCCCGCTGATCGCGAGAACTCCGGAGATTCTGGTGACCCCTATCCCTATCCTCCCGCCCGCCACTTGCGGCGAGGTGCTGGTGTGGCTCGTGAGCCGCATCTCGCCGGAGAGCCGGTCGAAGAGGAACGCGTCCAGGCTGTTCACGCTGTTTTCGTCCACCTGGCCGGGGACCAGGTTGAGGGCCCGGCTCAGGAAGGCCACATACCGGCCGTCGGCGCTGAGGACCGGCAAGGACCCTCCGGCGGCGGTCTCGGGCGCACCGCTCACACGGCTGACAAGGGAGACCGTGCCGGAGGAGCGCTGATAGAGGAAGACATCGGTCGATCCGGGCGTGTCGGAGACGATCGGGAGGAGGTCCGAAGCCGTGCTGGTGAAGAGGACGACGTCGCCGTCCGCGCTGATTCCGGCGGTGACCGAGTCACCGCCCGCCCCCGTGGCGTTGGTGCCGCTCTTGCGGCTGACGAGGGTCGAAGCGTTCGAGGCGCGGTCCCAGAGAAACACGTCAGAGGAGGATCTGGCCTCCGGCTCGGTCTGCCCGGCCACAAGGTCCCGGGCCTGGCTGGTGAAGGCCAGGTACCGGCCGTCCGCGCTGAGTTGGATACCGCGGCCACCGCCGTTCACCGGCAGGTTGGGCGAGCCGGCGGCGTGAGAGACGAGCGTCGTCGTGCCCGTGACCCGGTCCCAGAGGAACACGTCGGGGTCGGAGTTGGTGTCGGTCACGCCTGGCACGAGGTCGGTCCCCAAGCTGGAGAAGGCCACGTACCGTCCGTCGGCGCTGATCTGGAGATCCAGGGATTGGTTGATGGCGTCCGGTTCGACATGGCCGGCCCGGTTGGGCGCGCCGGCGGCGTGGGAGACGAGCGTCGTCGTATCCGTCACCCGGTCGTGGAGGAACACGTCGAGGAAGAAGTTGTCGTCCACCTGCCTGGGCGCGAGGTTGGGAGCCTCGCTGAAGAAGGCGGCGTACCTGCCGTCCGCGCTCAGAGCCGGCTGGCCGCCTCTGCCGTTCGAGTCCGGGAACGGGTCGGCCTGGGAGATCAGCTCCACGGTGGCGGCCGCGGCGGCTTGCGCGGATGGGATCAGGAGGGCCAGGGTGGTGACCAGGAGCGCGGCGCGGCGAGGCATGGGCGGGAGCCCTCCTTTGGATGTGGCGTTTCAACACAAATTATATTCGATGGGATCGCGCTCAGGGCAAGGAAGTCCGTCCGGCGCCGTCGTGACGCTCCCCAGGTAGAACCGTAGGTACCCTTGCCCGAGCTTGACCACCACCTGTTTCGCCGGGCGCCCGTAAGCTAGTAGCGCAAAGCAGGGATGGCTACGAATATACATTCTCTACGAGAGGCCACCGAATGTATGCTGAGCCTTACATATGGCGACTCTTCGAGGAGATGACCAATACTGTCGATATCTTGCTGCGCCAGGAGGCGAGACCAGTCAGCATCGGTTGGGGCGGTTTCCTCGAACGACTGGGAATTGAGCTTCCAGAGAGTCTTCGGGAGATCATCAAGTATGGATGAATCAAGCCTGTTCTTCGTGTGCGCCTTCCCGACAGCTTCTACTTGAACTGGAAGAACTATCCACTGCTCAGCTTTCCAGGTGCTATTGAAGAGGAGGATAGATGGGCCGCCGAACTCTATGCTCGCTGTGTGACCTCTAGGTCTGCAACCCAGGATACACCCGGGCTCCTTGAAGGGAACTGGTACACGCATTTCCTGGATCGTGATGATCATCCTCTCGCCCAGAAGGTCCGAGCGCATTCGATCCCCGCAGGTCCTGGCGTAGAGGATCCCTTGCCGATCCAGCACCCCCAGAGAAACCAAACGATCTACCCATGGATCGACTTCTTCTCCTATTGGCAGGCCTATGAACTCGTGGAAATCCTGAGTGCCACAGTTCTTTTTTCACCTATACGATATATGCCGTATGCGGTGGTACAGATCCGGAAAACTCTCGAAGAGTAAGACGACTACCATGGGTTTGCACAATTAAGAGTGGCTCGCATAAAGAAGGAATGGGCCGATAGGCAGAGCGTCTTCGGTTGGGTTTCTCGATACAGAACTTTGGTTTGGGTAGGAAGACCCAGTAACTGGGGGGCGGTCCAGAAGGCTGCTTCCTTATCCCTTCTCAGCTTCTGCAGGAGCTAGGATTGAAGCCTGTAGAGTTGAAGAAAGGTATTCGCGACACTCTTCTAACGTTGTGGCATGACTGGGAGCCACGGAAGGGGAAAGCACGATATAGTACCTAGGCTTCTCCGTTTGCATCTCCAAGAGTATATTGAGAGAGCTGTCGATTTCCTGCAGCAAGCCAGCGGCAAGAAGATTGATCTCGATGAGCCGTTCTGGGGAGTGCCAGAGGATGGAATGGATAGGGGGTGGACACCCCTATCTGACGTACTTCCCTATGAAGCCTTCACCGCAAAGGCAGACTTTCCGGTGCAAGCCTCTGTTTATCTCTCCAGGTTCGAAAAAGAACTTCCTCGGTGGTTCACAGAAGAGGCGCTCCACAAGATAATTGTGGGTTGGTGGCCGAGGTCTGTGGCATTCCGTCGTTTCTGTCTAGCGTTCAGGAGGCTTCACCTGCCAGTTGCATAAGGAAAATCGCTTGAACCGCATCAAAACTTTGCCGATCAAGCGTTTGGAGCTTTCCAAGCCTCTGCTTCTGGATTCCACCGTGGGTGAACTCCTCCGACCGCAGGGAAGACCTGCAATGAAGTGCGTGTTGCAAAGCGCTTTCGGTGGAGGCAACCCCGGAATTTTGCAACAACCGGGTTCACTAGTTCTTCGATTCCAACGAGGAAAATCGCTTAGGGCTGCGAGAAAGTACCACGATTGACTTCCTCATACTTTGTACTCTACACGCAGAGAAGATTCTCAGAGATCGCTTTCTTGAGAAACGGCCAGCAGGCGCGAAATCGCCTGACTTCATCCCGCTTATTAAGCAATCTGCGGAAGCAGTCTTAAGGGCGGCGCTCAAGCTCACGTCGAGTAACGTGGCCTCGGCAATCGGGGATCTTCAGCAAGTCCTTGCGGACAAGGCAAGTCTCCACGATCTCCATTCGAATCCGCGGAACCCGTTTGTAAGCGCTTCTGACTTCCCCAATCAGTCTCCGCCGGTTAGTCGACTCCTGACGTGCTTCTCAAATTTTGCAATTCTGAGGAACTACATGGCACACCATGACTCTCTTGATGACCAACTCGTTCAAGGACCGATGGTGGACGATGTCTTCGAGGCCCTGCTTGTCGTGCCAATCGCAGTCCTGAATCGCTGAAGCCAGCATAAGCGTGCCAGGATCGTCTGTGGGGCGGCCAAACGGCAACAGCCCACAGACTCCATGAGATCTGACGCTCTCTACTCCAGATACCCCGTCACCTCCACCGCTACGTGGACCGTCCCCCGGCCCGCCACGAAGGGCAGGATCGTCAACGTTCCGTTCGCGCTGAGCGGCAGGGTGAAGCTCTCGGTGCGGGTCGCGCTGCGCTCGAAGCGGAGGATGGCGGACGGCGCCCCCGTGGCGGCTCCGGGATAGAACCTCAGGTTTCCCTTGCCCGAGGGATTGAAGACGGTCACCTTGACCACGACCTGCTCCGCTGTGGCCGGCACGCCGCAGCGGCCGGGAGCGGTGACGGTGCGCGGGACGTTGGAGGTCAGGATGGGGCGCTCGGCGCGGCGCCGGGTGTCGAGCAGCCGGCAGGGGGGCACGGTGGTGAAGCCGTCACCATCCCACAGGTAGACGTCCCAGGTGCCGTTGTAATCCCCCAGCACGAGCGCGGCGTCGCTGGTGAAGGCGATGTGCCGGCCGTCGTCCGAGATCCGGGGCGCGAAGGAGAGGATCTCTTCATCGGACGGGAACGGGTTGAACGGCCGGCCGCTCTTCAGCGCCCGGGCGATGAAGGCCGTGGTGCCTGCGCTCCGGTCCCAGGCGTAGAGGTTGCGCGAGCCGGAGGAGGCGGCCGGGAAGGTCTGGCCCGGGATGAGATCGGTCGCGCCGCTCAGGAAGGCGACGCGGCTGCCGTCCGCGCTGATGCGCGGGACCTCGGACTCCCCGTTGCCGGCCTTCAGAGGGTTGCCGCCGGCGTGGCTCACCAGGGAACTCGTGCCGGTGAGCCGGTCGTAGAGGAAGACATCCCCGGCATTGTTCGTGTCCTCGGCACCCGCCACGAGGTCCGTCGCCAGGCTCTCATAGAGGAGGAAGCGGCCATCGGCGCTCATTGAGACCGGGTCTTCGGGCCCGGCCGTCTGGTAGGTTCGGTTGCCCGCAATGACTG
>CAXTNS010000227.1:302-9482 GCA_964245465.1 uncultured Thermoanaerobaculia bacterium | reverse complement strand
GGGTGGGGCTGGGCCTCGCCCTGGCGCAACGCGTCGTGGTGCTCCACGGCGGCCGCATCCGCCTGGAAGACCGCGAAGGGGGAGGCACGCGGGCGGTGCTTTCGTTTCCCCCCTCGGGGACACCGGGAGCACCGCAGGAAACCTGACGGAGGTCAGCGGGAGGGGGGACCCTCTTCTCCAACCTCCCCGGACCCTTCTTCCGCGGGCGCCGGCCGCCTCACCAGGGGAATGCTCCGAGCGTCGAACTTCGCGGACGCGAAGCCGTTGATGCCGGGGATCTCCGCCTGGAACGACGTATCCTGGCCGGCCTGCAAGGTGCGGGTGTTGAGAGAGGCTTGCTGGGTCGCGATCAACCCGCCCCCGTCATCGTAGAGACGGATCGTCACCTGCACGGCGGTGGCGAGGTCCGGCCCGGTGTTGCGCACCATGCCGGAGATCTTCATCAGGTCGTGCTCCGCGTCGCGCTCCTGCTTCCAATTCGCCACCTGGACCGCGCTGCTCGACGGCGGAGCGGCGGGGTTGTCGTCGGGGGCCCCGGTCGCCTCGGTGCCGCCGGCCGCCGCCGGAGCGGCGGCGTCAGGAGCCGGCGGCGTGGGCTTGGGGAAGTCCTTGTCGGTCAGCACGCGGACGGACTTCTTCGGAGGGGCCGCGGCCTGTACCGCCCGCTCCTCTTTGGCGTGCTCCGCCGCCGTGGTCGCCTGCCGGCTGGCGTCGAGGTCGACCTCCGCCAGCCGCAGGGAGGCGAGAGTGCCGTCCTTGGCGGTGAACACGATCCGCTTGCCCTGGACTTTCCAGGCTCCCTGGGTCTCGACCTTGCCGCCGTCCCGGGTGACCAGCCAATCGGCCGCCGCCGGTGCGGCCGTCGCGGCCATCCAGAGGCTTCCGGCCAGCAGGCCGAGCGCCGGAGTCTTCCAGCTTTTCACGTCTAGTTCTCCTTCCAGTTCTTCCGGACCACGCAGACCGGGACCGGGGCGATGCAGACCAGCCCGTTGTCCGACTGGATGGTCTCGATGTTCTGAGTATGGTTGGCAAACTGGCAGTTGGTCGGGAAGAGCGCCGTCAGCCGCTGCGTCACCAGCTCTCTGCCCTGGCAGATGGGTGGCGTGCTCGGCTCGCCGCCCGTGCCTCCGGTGCCTCCCGTACCACCGCTGCCGCCACTGCCGCCACTGCCGTTGCCGTCGCGCGGCCTGTTCTTGGTCGCGCTCGACTCGACGAACGGGTTGGTCACGAAGTCGGCCACCCGCCGGAACCGCTCCTTGGACAGCCTCGTGATGGTCTGGCCTGGGTGGGCGGGATCGTCAACCGCCGTCGGGTTGCCGACTCCGTCGCCGGTGGTCGTGAACACGGTGTAGATGCTGCTCTCGCCGGCGCTGGCGCAAACCTCCGGCTGATCCGTGGGGATCACCAGCGGGTCGTAGGCGGTGAAGATGAGGATGCCGGAGAGAGCGAACGCCTTGGTGATGATCCGCTGGTTGTCGCCGAGCTCCAGGAACCAGCCGCGGGGGCTGTCCGGGCCTCCGGGGGGATTGAGCAGGTAGTCGACTCCGTCGGGCGCTTCGATCGTGCTGGTGATGTTGGTATAGCTCGCCTCGGTTCTCGCGGTCATGCCCTTGGCGAAGCTCTGGTCGAGGATGGCGTAGAAGCGTCCGGCCGGTTCTTCATCGGACCACAGGTTCTCGCGGTTGCCGGTGCCGAAGGCCAGGGCATATTGGCCGAGCCGGGTCACGAAGATCACCGACGGCGCAAAGAAGATCGGTCCGCGCTGGCCCACCGTCGGTCCGGTGGTCTGGATGGTGTCGAAGATCTTGAAGGGATCCCACTCCGGGTCGAGGATCCGCACCCCGCCGGAGAGGGCGTGCGGCTCCAGCAGCGGCGTCTTCCGCATGTCGACCTTGTACATGTAGCCCGCCGTGGTGCCGATGTAGACGGTGTCCAGATAGCCGTCCTGGTCCGTGTCGACGGCGGCCGGATCGCTGGGGGCGGAACCCTCCAGCACGCGCTTGTAGAGGATCTTGCCGGTCTCGATGTCGACCATGTAGAGCCAGTTGCCCGTCTTGTTCTGGCTGCTCGGGTCCATGCCGCCGCCGAAGATGGCGACGTACCGGTCCTCGAACTGGTCGGGGCCGGTGCTGACCCGGATACGCCCGGTGTTCGGGGTGGACCAGGTGTCTCCCAGGTCCGGATAGCCTTTGCCGGGGGCACCAGTGGTGTCCTCGTCCGTCTCGTCCGTGAAGCTCCAGAGCACCGCGCCGAACGGCACCGGACCACAGCCGCTGCCGCCCTCCCAGCAGGACGGCACCCAGGCGTTCCCCTTCGGCTGCGGCACGTAGTCGGAGCTCAATTTGTCGGGCTGGGTCAGGTCGAGGGCGAAGTAGCCTCTGCCGCCCTCGCGCAGGCCGCCGACGACGACCGTGCGCCATTCCCGTTGAGTCGCCGTCGGCGTGCCGTTGTGGCTCGGATCGATGAACACGTCGTCGAACTGGATCGTGCCGTCGACACCCCAGTCCTGGTCTGCGCTGTCCTGTGACAGCGCGTTCAGGTTCGGCAGGAGCGGCCGCGGCACGTAGGAGTAGATCTCATAGCCGGTGCCTTCGTCGAACAGGCCGGTCGCCAGGTTGCCACGGAAGATGCCGGCGTCGAAGATGTGGAGCTGCTGGTCGTTGGCGCCGACCACCAGCATCTTGCGGCGGCGCTCGTGCTTCTTGGCGAAGCAGCGGTAGCCGGGGTCGCCGTCCGAGCACTTCTTTTTCAGGCTGTACAGGTCGTCGGCGAAGTAGCGCGCCCGGCTCGGTGTGCTGAGCAGGATCGGGTTCGAATGGAAGATGTCGCCCAGCAGGTAGGAGATCGACCGGGCGGGGCCTCCGAAGGGATCGGTGATCGTGGCGGTCTTGACCCTGTACGTGTCCTTCAGGATCTCGGCGACGGTGCTGTTCGCGGCGGCGATGCCGGAGGTATTGCCCGCCGCGGGGATGGGAGAGATGCCCAACCCCGTCCAGAGGTCCACCCTGTCGCTGTAGGCCGTGACCGACTCCGGCTCGAGCAGGAGGCGCTTGGCGGGCACGCTGGCATCGGTCGGGGCTTGGGTATAGAAGACGCGCCGCTCGTTCTCGGAGTCGCCGATGCGGAAGTTGGGAATCGCGAGCGCCAGGTCGGCCGTGGACGGAGCGAGGTCGCGGATCTTCTCGCCGGCATCCCAGACGCGGCAATTGCTCTTCTCGCCGGACCTGCAGACCTTCGACTTGTCCGGCTGGCCCTCGACCATCGGCAGGGGCTTCAGATAGGCGTCGACGTGACCGTCCCAGTAGGGGCTGGTGTTGAGCGGTGTGAAGTTCGTGAGGTAGATCTTGTCCTGCACCTCGGCCTGCACACCCGGCACCGCCGCGGAGGCGAACGCGCGGGACTGCTCGAGGATCTGGCGGAAGATGTCCCCCAACTTGTCCTTCAACTCTTCCGCGTTGTCCACGTAGAACGGCGCGTTGCTGCCGCCGTTCCTGGCCATGTCGTCCAGCACCTGGCTGTGTCCCTGCAGGCCGAGGGCGATCACGAACGTCGTGATCCCCTCTGCATTGAGGTTGGTGGCGGCGGTGGTGGCGCCGCTGGCGTTGCTGCAGGTCTCGTCACCGTCGGTCAGCACGATCAGGTACTTCTTCTTGCAGGGCCAACTGGTGTCCTGGACCGCCGCCAGCCCCCTCCAGCCGGCATTGGCGGCGCAGGTCCCACGGGCACAGCCGGAGAACCACTTGCGGAAACCCTCCATCGAGTTGCCGAGCGGCGTCGAGCCCTCCGCCACCAGCGGCCGGACGTTCGAGTCCTTGAGCTCCAGCGCGTACCGGCCGGTGCTGATCGTTCCGGTGGGAGTGTCCCGGAAGTACCGGGCGATTCTGTAGTCCGGGACCGTTTCGCCGAGGCGCAGGTTCGGGGCCAGCCTCCGCAGGACCTCGTTCTTGTTGGTGCTGCTCCAGTTGAGGGGCAGCATGTCTCCCGAATCGAGCAGGGGCGACAGGGCGCTCGTGGTCGTGGAGTACTTGATGTTGACCGTCTGGTTGATCGGCGCGCCGATCAAGTAGCCGTCGGAGCTCGTGTCGGTGTTGGGGTCCAACCCGGAGCAGGTGTTACCGGCCGTCTTGTCGTTGAACCCCGGCGAGGTGTCCTGCGTCCAGACGAGGCTGTCGGTGACCAGGGCGTAGGTGACCGTGATCGGTCCCACCGTCTCGTCGAACGAGGTGTTGTAGGGCGGGTTGTTGCCGCACCGGTTGCTGCCCGTGGAGAGCCGTTTGCGCGTGTGCTGCACCGTGATCGTGGCGCCGCCCAGGCTGCCGCTGGTGATCCGGGTCTCGACGTAATAGGTCCGGGTCTGCTTCAGCCAGATCCCGTGGAGCACGGTGCCGGTGTCGCCGCCCCGCGGGAAGACGCTCAGCTCGAGGTTGCCAGGAGTGGTGGTTGAAATGGTCTTCGGCGAGGTGCAGGTGTACTGGATAGCGGTATTCGAGGAGTTGATCGAAGGCTCGCCGCCGCCGAACGAGTAGCCCTCGCTCGCGAGCGGATAGAGCAGGGTAGCCTTCCAGGACGGATCCGCCTGCGGCTGATAGATCCAGTGTTTGCGGTAGACCCGGAGGTTGTCCTGGTTGTAGGTCGCGAAGCCGAAGTGGATGTTGTCGAACTCCTCGATCACCTCGTACAAAGCTTTCTTGGCCCGGTACATCTTGGAATCCGGGGAGTCGGCGGCCGCCAGGACCTCGGCGGCCGAGTCGAACACCTGGTTCATCGACCCCGAGGTATCGAGAATGATGAAGGCATAGGGATCGCCGGACGTCTCGCGCAAGAGGTCTCGGGCGTCACTCCATGCGGGCCGCACCGGGCTCCAGAGCACGGCCGCCACGGCGAGCAGCAACACGGCCGCGCGGGTCAACGGGTGAAACAGACTGCGGGATCGGCATTCGCGGGACATGGCGGTCTCCTCGATCTGTCGAAGGCGTATGGAACGAAAAAATGGGACGGCTCTCTAGGGCCGGTCGGTTTCACCGTCAAAGTTTTCGATGTCGGGCGTCAACTGGAGCGGCTGGATCCCGACCATTACCTCGAGGCCCTTGCGGGCGAGCACCGTGCGGTGGCCCGCGCCGTCGTCGCCGAAGCGGTTGGCCACGACCTCAACCTGGTGCGTGACGTTGTAGTACTGGCTGTTCTGGTTGACCTCGCACAGGTTGCACGGCCCGGCGTTGATCTGGAGCATGGGGGACACCTCGACCTGGGTGCCGAAGGCGGCCGCATACGGATCCCCGAGAGTCGAGCCCGGGTCCATGTAGATCAAGCTGTTCCCCGACCGGCTGTTGCCGAACATGTAGGCGGCCACCGAGGCCGTGATGCCGGTCTCCGCGCCGTAGAAGACCCGGTTGATCGTGCGCTCGTTGGCGCCCACCTCGACCTCGCTCTGGGTGATCAGGGCGAGGACGAGGCCGAGCAGCGTCAGCACGAGCAGGACGATCAGCGTCAGGACGTAGGCGCTGCCGGCTTCCCGGCGCACGAAACGTGAAACGTGGCGGTTCCGGTTCGCGCTCATGTCGTGAGGTTCCTCAGGTTGACGATGGTTTGAAGCAGCCGGCGCCGGTATTTCCGGCCGACCATGCTGTTGACGGGGTCGCCGTTGTAATCGGGGATGTATCGGCTGGGGTCGGTGGAGATCGTCGCGGGCGGGTAGTCGTGGTCTTCCAGGCGGTCCAGGACCTCGGCGTCGTACGTGTTGTCCGGCCGGCGGGTGTGCACCAGGGTGGAGATCCGGAGGCTCTTGAGGCTGTCGTTGACACGATCGGAGTACGTCAGGTAGGCCGGGGACGTCAGGTCATAGTCTTCGATCTCGCCGGCGCTGTTGCCGAACCACTCGTCCGTGCTTGGATTGGCGGGATTCTCGACGACGTCTCCGTCGTTGGACGTGTCCAGTCCCAGGGCGACCTGCAGGTCGAGGACGCCATCGGAGATCTCCTGGCACAACTCGGGGTTGGCGCCGATGAAGGAGGCCCGGCAGAGCACGGGCGCCAAGCCGCTGGTCTCAGCCCCTGCAACATACCCATAGTTCTCCTTGACGTAGAAGCGGTACTCCTCCAGAAGGCCGACATAGGCCGCCCCCTTGAGCGCCAGCTCCGCGTCGGAATTGCTCTTGGGGCTCAAGGGGCCGTAGCGATAGGGATCGCCCGGGGCGCCATCGCGCTCGATCTTGAATCCCACCGTCAGGCCCGTCGGCCGCCCCAGAGCGTCCTTACAGGTCTCCGTACTATCCGGGTCGCTCGCTTCCGGGTCTAGCCGGACGACGACGAAAAAGCGGTCGTCCAGGGGGCTGACCAGGATCAGCCGCTGCTCGGCATCCGAGAGCCGGCCGCGGAGGATGTCAAGCGCCTGCTCGGCGCCGGCCGGCGTCTTGTCACAGAGCTCGATGATGCCTCCCTCAGCGTCCTTAGGCTCCGGCTCCGCCGGAGTGCCGGGGGTCCGCACGAAAGCCCCCGGGTTGGTGAAGGCCACCTGGAAAATGGGCGTCGAGAAGACCCCCCGCAGGGTGAGGATGTCCGTTCCCGCGAGCACCGGCGGGGTGCCATTGCCGTTGATCCGGGTGCCGGCCGGAACGTTGTCGGCGATCGTCAGGCCTCCCGCGGGCACGAGCCCCCCACGGCCGGCCATGCGCACCATGCGCACCATGTCGTACTGGGCGATGCGCAGCGACTGCTGCATGTCGGCCACGTTGGACTGCACCCGCGTCAGCTTGTTGTTGAAGTCGAACAGGAACAGGATGCCGAGCATGACGATCGCCGTCACCCCCAGAGCCACGGCCAACTCGATGAGGGTGAAGCCGGCCTGCCCAGAACCCACGGCTTTCGAATCGCGACTGATCATCGGCAGCTCCTCAATCTCAGTAAGACTTTTGGACCCGCAGGGTGATGCGTTTCCCGGCGCCCAGGGGACCACCGCTACGGCCGCTTTCCACCCGCACCTCGATTTCCTTCACGTGGACGAACGTCTCCGGCGTCCCCGCGGACAGCGGGCCGTCGAGGGTGCCGTCCTTGTCGAGGTCGACGATGCCGCCGAGACTGTACTGGCGGATGGTGGTGGTGCGCGTCCAGAGGGGCGGATCGGCCGTGGGGGCCGCACCGGCGATCCACTTCTTCTGATACTGAGAGAAGTACTGGACCCGTTCCGTCTGATCCCCCGTCGTGACCGCGAGCTCGGGGCTCGAGAACGGCAGCGCGTACAGGCGCTCGAGCTCCGACTTGGCGTAGTTGGTCGCCTGGGTGTAGTCGGCTCCCGCGCGGTTGTTGACGATCGCCTGGGCGAAGAGGGGCAGCACGCCCAGGGCGACCACCAGCAGGATGCCGGAGGCGATGAGCACCTCGATCAGCGAAAAGCCCTGCTCTCCCCGCGCCCGCCGGATCAGAGCAGTGTGCCGGTCTTCCATTCCCATGCCTTGCCCCCTTCATCTCGGGTGTGCCACTTGTTGTCCGTCTCGTCCCACTTGAGCACCTGCACCCGCGCCGTGGCCTTGGGCTGGACCTGGATCTTCAGGAAGTTGCCCCTCACGTCGGAGAACCGGAACTCTCCCAACTCCTGCACCGACCCGTCCGCCAGGAAGGTAAAGCAGTTGCCGCGCACCGTGATCCCGTAGAGCTCCACGCTTTTCGGCAGCTCGATCGTCTGGCCTAGCCCGGTGACCACGCGGCCGGCGGGGTTGCCGCAGATCTGCACATCCTGCGAGTTCTTGATGGCCCGGAACCTGGCCCGCTGGAGGACGAAGGAGACCTCCCGGGTGACTCCCTCGATCTGGCTGCGGACGTAGTACTTCATCAGCTCCGGGGCGCTCAGCAGGATCAGGATGAGCCCCACCAGCAGGACCACCAAAAGCTCGATCATCGTGAAGCCCGCGCCGCGGGAAAACGACTTTGGCCGATTCATTGAAGCTCCTTGTGGAACGACTGCGGCTTCCTGGTAGAGCAACGCCGGTGCCAGCGGCCGGCACCGGAAGGTAAGTTGTTGATCTGGATAGGCTTGAGCCGAAGCGGCAAGTCTTTCCGCATTTCCGGAGTTGGTTCTGATTGTTACGATCGGTATCGAAAATGTAGGGGCGGCCCCATGTGGCCGCCCCGGGAGGGGGCACGGAAGCAGGGGGGTACGGAAGCAGGGCGGCCACGGAAAAGCAGGGCAGCCACGCGGGGCCGCCCCTACTCCCGATACCGGGGCACGCCTTCCAGGTCGTGCTCCTTGACCTTGCGCAGGAGCGTCCGGTAGGGCAGGCCCAGCCGCTCGGCCGCCCGGTGCTTGTCGCCGTCCGTTTCGACGAGCGCCTGCCGGATCCGGTCGCGCTCCGCCGAGCCCGTCGGCGCAGTCAAGGGACGCAGCAGAGGCCGCAGATCGGCGGCGCGGATCGCGGGACCCTCCGTCAGGATGACCGCCCGTTCGAGGACGTTCGCCAGCTCGCGCACGTTGCCCGGCCAGGGCTGCCCTGCCAGCAACTCGGCGGTGTCCTCCTCCAGCCACGGCGGCTCGATGCCGTGGCGGCGGGCGATCTCGCCCAGGAGATGGCGGGCGAGGAGAGGCACGTCGCTCGCCCGCTCGCGCAACGGCGGCAGTTCGATGGGGAAGACGTTCAGCCGGAAGAAGAGGTCGGCCCGGAGCTCCCCGGCCTCTACCATGGCGCCGAGATCCCGGTTGGTGGCCGCCACCAGCCGCACGTCCGCCCGCATCGTCTTGCCGCCGCCCACGCGCTCGAAGGTCCGCTCCTCCAGCACGCGCAGCACCTTGCCCTGCACCCCCAGCGGCAGCTCCCCGATCTCGTCGAGGAACAGGGTGCCTCCCTGGGCCAGCTCGAAGCGCCCCGGCTGCCGGCGGTCGGCGCCCGTGAAGGCCCCCTTCTCGTGGCCGAAGAGCTCGTTCTCGATCAAGAATTCCGGGATGGCCGCGCAGTTGAGCGCCACGCAGGGCCCCTCGCGGCGGGGCGACAGCCCGTGGATCGAGCGGGCAAACAGCTCCTTGCCCGTGCCGCTCTCGCCGGTCAGCAGCACCGTGCTCTCCGTGGGGCCGACCCGCTGGAGCATGCGCAGGGCGGCCCGCAGGAGCGGATGGCTCCCCACGCTCGGCGGCGCCCCCGGCGCCGGGAACACGGCCGCCTCTTCTCCGCCTCCGCGCCCTTCGCCCACCGCCCGC
>CAXTNS010000227.1:0-292 GCA_964245465.1 uncultured Thermoanaerobaculia bacterium | reverse complement strand
CGCCAGCACCTCCAGCCCCCAGACGTCCGGCAGCTTCAGGCCCGTCAGCACGACATCGAACGGCCGCTCCTCCAGCAACCGGATGCCGGACCGGCCGTCCGCCGCCGCCGTCACCTCGTACCCCTCCTGGCCCAGCGCGCGCTCCAGCATGCGGCGCAGCGAGTCGCGGTCTTCGACGACGAGGATGCGACCGTTAGCCATGTTGGATCGCGGATCGGACGGCCATCATCAAGTTGTCGTCGTCTTCAGGGTCCACGGTGCGCAGATCCAGATGGAGACGGTCCTGGCGGAG
>CAXTNS010000226.1:0-9527 GCA_964245465.1 uncultured Thermoanaerobaculia bacterium | reverse complement strand
CCCTGAGGGTGGGGGACCTCGAATTTCCCCCACCCAGGGCGGCCACATGGGGCCGCCCCTACATCCGTTATCATGGTCCCCTTATGGCAGACGACACCCCGAAGAACGACCTCCTGGAGCTTGCGCCCGAGACCCGCCTCCCCGAGGAACAGGAGGAACAGAAGAATTTCTGGGGGAAGCTGAAGCGCGGGCTCTTCATGACGCATACGGAGATCATCGAGAAGGTCTCCGACGCGATGAGCAACAAGGTGACCCTCGACGATCGCACGGTCGAGTATCTCGAGGAGATCCTGATCGGTTCCGACATGGGCGTCGAGACCTCGCTGGAGCTGGTCGAGCGGGTCAAGAAGAACGCTCTCAAGGACCAGACGACCAGCGCCGCGAAGCTGCGCAAGCTGCTGTCCGACGAGGTCGCGGACCTGCTCGCCGACATGCCCCGGCCGCGTCCTTTCGGGAGAGGCCCCATGCTGACCCTGGTCGTGGGCGTCAACGGCGTGGGCAAGACGACCTCCATCGCCAAGCTCGCCAAGCGCCACCAGCGGCAGGGCGACCGGGTGATGCTCGCGGCGGGCGACACCTTCCGCGCCGCCGCCATCGAGCAGCTCGCGCTCTGGGGCGAGCGGCTGGGCGTCGAGGTCATCCGCCAGGGCCAGGGCGCGGACCCGGGCGCCGTGATCTACGACGCCATCCACGCGGCCAAGGCCCGCAAGGTGGACCAGCTCATCATCGACACGGCCGGCCGGCTCCACACCAAGGACCACCTGATGGCCGAGCTCAGCAAGGTGCGCCGGGTGATCGACCGCGAGGCCGCCGACTGGCAGAAGCGGACGATCCTGGTGCTCGACGCCACCACGGGCCAGAACGCCCTGGCCCAGGCCAAGACGTTCAGCCAGGTGGTGCCCATCGACGGCGTGCTGCTCGCCAAGATCGACGGCACGGCCAAGGGGGGCATGGTGGTGGCCATCGCCAAGGAGCTGAAGCTGCCCGTTCTCTATCTTGGGGTCGGCGAGAAGGCCGACGACCTGGTGGATTTTCGTCCCCGGGAGTTCGCCACTGCCCTCGTCGGCTGACTTCCTCCGCCGGGCGTTGAGACTGGCCGCGCGCGGCCGGTACCGCACGTCTCCCAATCCCATGGTCGGTGCCGTCCTGGTGCGGGACGGCGAGATCGTGGGGAGCGGCTGGCACCGGCAGGTGGGCGGTCCTCACGCCGAGGTGGAGGCCCTTAAAGAGGCGGGCGATCGTGCCCGCGGGGCCACCCTCTATGTCACCCTGGAGCCCTGCTCGCACTTCGGACGCACGCCCCCCTGCGTGGACGCCGTGCTGGCCGCGGGAATCACCCGCGTGGTGGCGTGCCACGGCGATCCCGATCTGCGCGTCTCGGGCCGGGGTTTCGCCAGGCTGCGCGAGGCCGGGGTAGAGGTGGCGGTTGGAATCCTGGCCGGAGAAGCGATCCGCCTGAACCTCCCCTTCCTCGTCGCTGCCACGCTCCAGAGGCCCGCCGTAACCCTCAAGTGGGCCATGAGCCTCGACGGCCGCATCGCCACGGCCACGGGGCAGAGCCAATGGATCTCTTCACCCCAAGGGCGGCGCTGGGCCTTGGCTCTGCGGGAAGAGCACGATGCCATCCTCGTAGGGAGCGGCACTGTGCTCGCGGACGATCCCCGGCTCGACCGCCGGCTCGGCCTGGCCGCTGGACCCAACCTCCGAGTGGTGATGGACCGCCGCCTGCGGGTGCCCTCCAGCGCCCGCCTCTTCACGGTCGAGGGACCGGTGCTGATCTACACTCAGGCCGCCGGCCTCCAGCGCGGGAATCGCGCGGGCGTGGTCGTCCTCCCCTCGGTCGAGCCCGCCGCCGTGCTCGCGGACCTCTACGAACGCGGTGTGAGGAGCGTGCTGGTGGAAGGGGGAGCCGAGGTGCTCGCCAGCTTCGTTTCGAGCGGCTGCTACGACCGGGTTATGGTCGACTGCGCTCCTCTGTTGATCGGTGGCAAGGGGGCCCCTGGGCCGCTCGCGGGCGAAGGGTTTCTGGAACTGGCCGCGGCGGCTCGGCTGGAAGAGCTCGAGGCCAGGAAGCGTGGGGGCGATCTGATCCTCATAGGGTATCGAAAGGGATGCCTGCCGGACATCAGGGCGCGAGCTCTGACGCGGCCCGCGTCCGCCCGGTAAGGTCCGAAGTCTGGCCGCGGTCCAGATTCCGGACGCCGGTTGCCGCCCGTGTCAGACACTGAACGTGCCGTCCAGACTTCGAACACCTCGTTCCAGTTGGGGAAAGCTCTCCGGTGGGACTCCGCGTCCGTTCTGGTATGTCTCTTGCGAGATCGAGTCATAAAACTGAGGAGAGACAGCTATGACGAAGACGATTCTGTTCGTCGATGACTCGCGGCTCGTTCAAGAGATCTATCGGCAAAAGCTCATGCAGGAGCGATTCCGAGTACTGGTCGCAGGGGGCGGTCTGGAAGCCTTGCGCATCCTCTCAAAAGAGACCCCGGACTTGATCCTGCTGGACCTGCTCATGCCGGATGTCGATGGCTACAAGATTCTGGAGGTGGTGAAGCGCGAGCAGCGGCTGAAGGAAGTGCCCGTGATCGTTTTCACCGGCAAGAGCCAGAGCGCGGAGCTCCAGAAAGCTCTCGACTTCGGCGCGCACGGCTACATCATGAAGTCGACCACCCCTCCCAACGAGGTCGTCAACCAGATCCGCCAGACCCTGAACAAGATCTACGACGAGCGCCGGACCTATCGGCTGAGCGTCGATCCTTACCTGCTCGATGCCCCCCGGCTCGCCGAGGCTTATGGTCTTAGAAAACTGTCCTGCGCGGACTGCGACGCGTCTCTGGTTCTCCTGCTCGAAAGCCCGGAGGCCGCCGGCTGGCCGTCGGCTCGTCTGGTCTGCAGCCGCTGTGACCGGGTCTTTCCGGAGCGATCGGTGAGGCAGGCCAGGATGTAAGCGGCCATGCATCCTCCTTGCCGTTCCAGTACACTCCACGTGCGCCGGTAATCTTCCGGAATCCGGCACCTCCGGGTGCCATTGGGAACATCTGGATTGTTCACAGGTCTGGTCGTCGAGCGTGGGCGTCTGATCGAAGACCCGCAGTCCTCGGGTCAGGGTGGGGTGCGCCTCGCGATCGGCATGAGCCCGTCGCTGTGTGGACGCCTCGGGATCGGCGACAGCGTGGCCGTCTCCGGCGTCTGCCTCACGGTGACGGAGACGGGGGAGGATTGGGTCAAGGTGGAGCTTTCCCCCGAGACCCTCTCCCGCACCAGCCTGGACGGCCTGCGCGTGGGTGACGAGGTCAACCTGGAGCCCGCTCTGCGCATGGGCGATGCCCTGGGCGGCCACTGGGTGCAGGGTCACGTGGACGGCACGGCCCGCGTGGTGGACCGCCGTGACCTCACGGATCACCGGGTGCTCGCGTTCTCGATCCCCCCGGACCTCGCGCCGTTCCTGGTGGAGAAGGGCTCGGTGACCGTGGACGGGGTGAGTCTCACGGTGTCGGCCCTGCTGCCGGACCGCTTCGAGGTGGCGCTCATCCCCCACACTCTGGAAATCACCACCCTGTCGCGGCTCGTCCCCGGCGATCCCGTCAACCTGGAGGTGGACGTGCTGGGCAAGTACGTGCACCGCATCCTCGCCGCGCGCGGGCTCGTGGCACCGTTGTGAGTGAGGCGAAGCCCGCGGCCCAGCTCCCCGAGCCGGGCCGGTTCTGGATCCGCTACGTTCCACGCTCGTGGGAGACGCCCGAGCGCCCGTGGGTGAACCTCGCGGCCGGCTCCTTGGGAGACTGGAGCCGGGCTGCCAAGGGTCGCTCCTCTGAGCTGGCGGCCCTGGAGGACGTGCCGCTCGACGACGTGCTCTATCTTCCCCCTGTGCCGTCAAAGCGGGCCGCTGCCCGCGACGAGTTGGCCCGCGCCCGGCTGGTGGGCGGCACGCCGGTCCTGATCCAGCTCCTCCCCGGCGAGGAGACGACAGTGCCGCCGGTCTCCGGCGCGGCATTCGTCTTCGACCTTCTTCAAACTCTGCTGGAGCGGGACCTGGGAGCATTGCGGCGTCTGCCCTCCGGGGCCACGGCAGTCTGGCCGCTGCTGCCGGGGCTGACGGACGATCCTGCGCTCTGGGAGTTGGGCTGCCGCGACCTCGCCGCCGCCGGTGTGCGCTGCGTCCAGGCACTCACCCCGGCTCTGACTCCCGCCGACCGGCGCAAGCTGGCCGAGCGCTGGGGTGAGGAAGAGACGGCGTTCGACGCCCTGTTCCATCACCAGCCGCCCTCCGAGCGGGATTTCGCCTGGACGGCCCATCGCCACGGCCTGGAGCCGTTCCTGACCCGTCCATTGCCGCGCCCGCCGGTCACCGGCGCGGGCAACCGCTGGATCGGCGGCGTGCTGGCTCTCACCGGCGAGGTCTGGCTGCGGCTCGGCCGCTCCGTGGAGCAGGGGCAGGCCTTCTACCGCGCCGCCCGCTGGGTGGACCGCTCGTCGTACGATCTGGAGGCCCTGGCCCGCGAGGGGAACCTGGGTGTGCTGCCGCTCGACGTGGAGAGCCGCGAGATCGTGGCCGAATGTGTGGAAATGGGAGAGTCCGACCGGCTCGCCCGCCTGCTCGAAGAGTATGTGGCGCCGTCTGAGGTCGGCGCCGACGAATCCATGAGGACTACCCCCGATGTTGCCGATGCGCCGACGACCTGAGATCCTCGTTCTTCTCCTTGCCTTTCTCGCCGCCGTTCCCGCTTGGGGGTGGGAGGTGAGCTCCGACGCCACCCTGGAGGACTTCCAGGCCTTCCACGGCCGCTTCAGCTCCGGCGCCTACTTCTATCCCCGTCATGGCGCGGCTCCCTTGGGGCTCATCGGCTTCGACGTCTACGCCGATGCCACGTACGATGAGGGTTTCGACGACGAGCCGTTTAACGACACGGCCATTGACGGCGACCTTACGGGCGGGTTCCTCTCGGTCGCACGGGTAGGTGCGAGAAAAGGTCTGCCCGGTGGCATCAACCTCGGCGTTTCCTACGGTCGTGCCCTGGAGGGAGACGTGAAGCTCCTTTCCGCCGAAATTCAGTACGCCATCCTCAAGGGAGGTTTGGTCAAGCCCGCTCTCTCGCTGCGGGTGACCGGCAGCCGCTCCATGGACTCCAAGGCGTACGACCTCGACCAGTACGGAGCCGAGGTGCTGCTGTCCAAGGGTTTCGCCGTGCTCACTCCCTACCTGGGGGCCGGCCTCGTCCACAGCAAGGGGACGCTCGACCGCGGCCCCCTCCTGCCCGGCTTCGAAGAGACCGAGACCCGTGGAGTGATCTACGGCGGGGTGACCCTGAACCTGCTGCTGCCCAAGATCACGGTCGAGGTCGAAAAGGCCGAGGTGGTCCAGGGGGCCGTTCGCGTTGCGATCGGTTTCTGATTTTCGGGGATCCACCGATTGCCATGGACTGGATCGACCTGCGTTCCGACACCGTCACCAAGCCCGACGCGGAGATGCGCCGGGCCATGGCCGAGGCCGAGGTAGGGGACGACGTCTTCGGCGAGGATCCCACCGTGCTGCGCCTGGAGGAAGAGGCCGCGGCCACGGTAGGGATGGAGGCGGCCCTCTTCGTCCCCTCCGGCACCATGGGCAATCAGATCTCCCTCCATCTCCACGGCCGGCCCGGCGGCGAGGTGATCTGTGACACCCTGGCCCACATCCTCCACTATGAGATCGGCGCCATGGCGGCGCTCTCGGGCCTGCTGCCGCGGGCGCTCCCGTCGCCAGGGGGCCTGCTTGACCCCGCGGCCGTCGAGGCGGCCCTCCAGCCCGACGTCTCCTACAAGGCGCGCACGGTGCTGATCGAGGTCGAGAACAGTCACAACCTGGCGGGCGGCTCGGTCTACGAGCGTCCGCGGCTGGAAGCCATCCTGGACGTGGCCCGCCGGCACGGTCTCCCCGTCCACTTCGACGGTGCCCGCGTCTTCAACGCCGCCGCGGCCCTGGGTGTCTCCGTGGCCTCGCTGGCCGCGGGCTTCGACTCGCTGACGTTCTGCCTCTCGAAGGGGCTGGGAGCGCCCGTCGGCTCGCTCCTCTGCGGGGGCCGCGCCTTCATCCACGAGGCCCGCCGGGTGCGCAAGATGTTCGGCGGCGGCATGCGCCAAGTGGGCATTCTGGCCGCGGCCGGCCGGATCGCCGTGCGCCCGGGGCCGGCCCGCCGGCCCGCAGACCCCCAGAACGCCGCCCGGCTCGCCCGGGCTCTCTCGGAGATGCCGGAGGTCGACCTCGATCCTGCCACGGTGAAGACCAACATCGTGATCTTCCGCCTCAGGACCGTTCCTGCCGTGGAATTCGCGGACCAGCTCAAGGCCGCGGGCATCCTCGCCGTGCCCATGAGCGCGGAGACGGTCCGCTTCGTCACCCACCGGGACGTGAGCGCGGAGCAGACCGGTCAGGCGATCGAACGGATCCGCGCCACCAGATCGATCTCCACCTGAGCGCCCTTGGGCAGGCCGGCGACCTGGATGGTGGTGCGCGCCGGGCAGTGGCCGTTCAGGGCCTTGCCGTAGAGCTCGTTGACCTTGGGGAAGTTCGCGAAGTCGATCAGGTAGATGGTGGCCCGCACCACGTCCGAGAAGGTGCAGCCGGCAACGGCCAGCACGGCCGTCAGGTTGATCAACACCTGGTGGGTCTCGGCTTCGAAGCCGCCCTGGACGAGCTCGCTGGTGGCGGGATCGAGCCCGACCTGGCCGGAGAGGTAGAGCCAGCCGTCCACCTCCACCGCCTGGCAATAGGGTCCAAGGGCCTTGGGAGCGTTGTCCGAGTGGTGAAATTTCATCATTCCTCTCCTCTCATCCTCTCTCAGGAAGGGGACGGCACCTCGCTGGGCTCCTCGTCCAGCACCGCGATATAGGGGAGGTTCCGGTACCTCTCGTCGAAGTCGAGGCCGTAGCCCACCACGAAGAGCGGCTCGATCTCGAAACCCTTGTAGTCGATCCGGACCTCCGCTTCGCGCGCCGCGGCCTTGTCGAGCAGGGCGCAGAGCTTGACGCTCCGGGCTCCCCGGAAGCGCAGCAGGTCGAGGATCGTGCGCAACGTCCAGCCCGTGTCCACGATGTCCTCGATCAGCAGCACGTCCTTGCCGCGGATCGCGAGGTCCAGGTCCTTCTTGATCCGCACCTCGCCCGGGGTGGTGCCCGAGCCGTAGCTCGAGGTCTGGAAGAAGTCGATGGCGAGGGGTACCGTCAGCCGTTTCAGCAGGTCCACCATGAAGAAGACCGAGCCCTTCAACACCCCGACGCAGACCAGCCGGTCGCTGCGGGCGTAGTCCCGGTCGATCTCCGCCGCCAGCTCTTGCACCCTGCGTTCCAGTTCTTCCTTCGAGATCAGCACGCGCACTCGCTGTTTCCCTTTCTCACCGCTTGGCGTAATATCGTCACAGTTCTATCAGGGCAGATTTCTATGACGACCGTTCAGGAGCTGAGCGTCCTCCACCGCCGCTATGCGGATACATCCCACCGCTTCCGGGCCGGGTGGACGTTCCATCAATTCCTCCAGAGCCTCGGCAAGACCCTCCTTCAGCGGGTGGAAGACCCCCACTCGACGGAGTTCCAGAACCTCTACACCGGGTTGAAGGAGATCTCGCAAAGCCTGAACGCGTCCGAGAGCGAGCGGATCCGGCATCGGCTCGAAGCGATCGACCGCCGGCTCACGGAGCTGATCGCGTCGTTGGACGAAGAGGATAGCAAAGTCACGCCCGACTTGTTACGGCAGTTCTTCCGCCGCGTCAAGAATTACGACGAGAAGATCCTCTCCCAGCTCGTCAAGTTCTATCTTTACGCCCATCCCGGCGGCCCCTGGCCCACGGACCGGCTGGACAAGATCGACTTCCTCCTCGCCCGTCTCTCCGAGGAGCTGGACGACCGCACGGGCGAGCTCGTGCTGCGCGACCACCACCGCCTCTCCGAGATCTTCCAGGGCATCTGGGCGCAATTGGGGGAGGCCCCCCCGGGCGACCAGACGGTCGAGGAGCGCCGGGCCGCGATCGACGCCCTGCGCCACGAGATGGGCGGAGTCGAGAGCCTCGACCAGCTCAACGAGGGCGGCCTGATCCGCCGCTACCGCGAAATCAAGCACGGCATGGGGAACCTCTACTTCCACCCCGAGCTGCTGCTCGCTGTCCAGGAGACCAACCTGGTCTTCAAGGCCCGCATCCAGAAGCTCTACCGCCAAGAGGAGCAGCGGATCGTCGCCGAGTACCAGCGCGTCTTCGAGCTGGAGCGCGAGGTGCCCTTCGACACTCATCTTGACCGCGAGCTCACCGAGTTCCGCGAGGAGATCGAGCGTTTCGAGAAGCAGCTCCAGCGCGAGGAGTTCCGCCTGGGCGACATCGCCCTGATCCGCCAGAGGGTCAAACAGCTCCTGCCGCGCCTGTCGGCCGGGCGCGCCCCGACCAGCGAGCGGCCCTCCCTCTCCCGGGTCGGCATGGATACAGGGGAGTACAGGCTCAGCCAGGCCGCGGCCGCGGCCGAAGCGCCGCTCCATACCCAGGAGGAGCTGCTGGGCGAATACTTCCGGCGGCTGGTGGACACCCTCCGGGAGGTCAATCCGCCCGACCTGGCTCCCGAGCGGGTTGTCTTGAGGCCCGAGGTCTTCGCCCTGCGCATCGAGCCGCGGGAGGTCGAAGCCTACCGGCGGATCTTCGGCCGCCAGGAGCATGACCATGAGCTGGAGCAGTTCCTGCTCGAGGGGGCTTCTCTGCGGATGCGGATCAACGAGGAAGCCCAGGAGATCGCCAGCCTGCTCGACGAGACCTCGGTGACGGGCGACTCCATCGTCTTCGCCCGGGCCCGCCTGACCTGCCGGTCCGCCGACTCTTTCCTCTGGCGCTTCAGCCACGTGCTGAACGAGCTGATGATCACCGGCAATCTCTCCGACTGCCGGCAGGTGCAGCTCCTGCGCATGCGCCTGATGCGCGACTACTCCGGCCTCTGGCTGCTGGCCTTCAAGCCGCTGTACAAGCGCCTGCCGGCCGGAACCCTGGCTTGACCGCGGTCCTCGACGTCACGGGCAACCCCCGCCTTCTGGCGGGGTTCCTTGAGCTGCCGAAGCGCGTCTACCTGGAGGATCGCCACTACAACCCCTCTCCGCGAGCGGAGGTCCTCGCCTCTCTTCAGCGTCCGGAGCTCGCCCAGGCCCAGAAAGTCCTGGTGGCCGTCTCCGGCGATTCCGTGGTGGCCCGCCTCGTGGCCCGCCTCTCGCCGGCCCTGCGGGACGAGAGCGGCCGGCCCTACGGAATGATCGGCTTCTTTGAGACTCTGGCCAAACAGGATGCAGCCGTGGGGGAGCTCTTCCGGGAAGCGGTCGCCTGGCTGTGCGAGGCCGGGGCCGGAACGGTCCTCGGCCCCATGGACGGCGACACCTGGCACCGCTACCGCCTGAACGTGGGACCGTTCGACGATCCCCCTTTCCTGATGGAGCCGTACAACCCTCCGTACTACGAGGCGATGTGGACCACGAACGGCTTCGCCCCGCTGGAGCGCTACTACTCGAAGCGTGTCGATCCCACCGTGGT
>CAXTNS010000225.1:0-9536 GCA_964245465.1 uncultured Thermoanaerobaculia bacterium | reverse complement strand
CCCCCCACCCCGCTTCGGTGTCTTGAGGATCGGCCTGGGGGGGGCCCTCCAGTAGCCCGCAGCGTTCCGGTCGGACACGCCCTCCGGCCGGGGCAAGGCAAGAGTAGAGAAAGATCGATCAGGAGAAGATCGGAGGAACCTAGTGTGAGAGGAGCGCTTCATTACCCCTTTTGTGGGCACCGGCGGCTGCGAGGGCAAGGGGTACTGCAGTTGACTGCTGCGGGATTGAGGACGGCTTCGCCGTTCCGCCAGGGCGAGAGGGTCTGAGCCTCCACAGGCTACTTCGAGGAGCGCTCCTGTTTCGGCGAGGACGGTGGGGAGAAGCGGACCCGTTAGTTCAATCCGACGTCAAAGATTGCCGGATCGCCTTCCTGAAGGTTCGGAGAGAGGCCGCCTTGAGGTTCGGAGGCTTCGGGGCCGGCCCGGCGGGCCGGACCCCTGGATTTCTGCAGCGGGTAGCCAAGCTCCAGGACTGAGCCCTTTTCGGATCATGGGCACAGCTCCGGGCAGAGATTGCTCGATGTGGGGGGACGTTTCAGCGTCATTTTGAGCAGAGAAATTGGAGGGGGGTTCGATGGATACAGTCGAGCCGGTGAGTGACGGAATGGATCTGCTCGGCCTCAAGGCAGCCCTGATGTTCAAGGGTACCCTGAAGATGGATAACGGCGTCCTTTGCGTGATCATCAAGGGGCCTTTGCGGAGAGCAGAACGGCAGACCAAAAGCGAGCTCGCGGCGGACGTCGTCGAATCTCTTCTGGGCTGCGTAATTCGAGGCGAGCTCGATGGAAATCTGGCACACCTCATAACCCCGCGCCGAGCGAATGAAAAATTCGCGGGCCTTCCTCAAGAGAGAGATGGCCTCGTCGTCAATCCGAAGAGTGCTGAGAATCTGACCCTCCGTCCACAAGGCGTGTACTCGATTGGGTTCAGGGAATCCTCGCAACCAGGATGACCCCAAGCCGCTGCGAACCCGGAGGAGAGCCTGGTAGGCTTTGTGCGGTTGCCCGCTCCAGAGATAGACAAGCAATTTGTTGACAGCAGAGAATCCTAGAAACAGGCTGTCGGGCTCGGGCTCGGCGGCTCGGAAGGAGTCATCCAGCAATACATGAGCCTGTTCAAAGTTGTTGTTATAGAACTCAGCGAGCGCAGTCGCGATCAAGACACGCTGAAGCGAGTAGGTGTCTCCCCACCGTCTTACTTTCGCGAGCGCCTTTCTCAGGAGATCGGTCGCCGATTCGAAATTCCCGCAGTCTCTCTCGAGCGTCCCCAAAAGCTCCTGGTAACGTGCGAGCTCCAATGGATCCGAGCCGTTTGCTTCAAGCTCTCGGGATGCCTCCGCAAGCGCCTCATAGGCTGCCGCCGGGTCGCCAAGGATCCGAAGGAAGTTTCCCCGTTCCATCCATGCGCGGCCGCGGATTACCGCAACGAGCGGTGAAGGATCCTTCTTCGTCCAAGCGATGAGATCGTCAGTGACCCGCAACCCGTCTGCGGGTTGATCGAGACGGAAAGAATAGGCTCTTTCAATGAACCTTTGGAGAATCGCCACCTTGCGAAGGTGCGAGGAGTTGGTGAGGAGGATCTCCACGCGAGAGCTGGGTGGATCGTCGGCTAGAAAGGAATCCGCGAAGCTAAGCTCAGACTCAAAGAGGGTGCTTAGATGTTGGAGGCGCTGCCAAGCGGCCTCAGGAAGGGGATCTGCTTTTTCTGAAAGGCGCTCGCTTTCGTGTTTGTGCCGCGCCAAGCTGAGAAGCAGTCGCGAAAACTGCGCCGGGTTAGAAGTATCCATGGGTGGCTAGTATACGAAGGGTCCTTGGCTTTGCGAAGACTTTCCGTTCGAAACATTGGGGTAAATTATAAGATCGCAATCCTGTGCAACGACTGGACCCGAAGGATCATGGTTGAGACAGAAGTTCCATGTTGTCGAAGGATGATCGTTTTTCCATGCCTCCTTAGCGCAACACGGGTCTATTCTGTTGCTCCGGCTTCTCATAAGCTATGGAGATTTGGTCGCCTTTTTCGAGGAGGCGTGCCCGTTCAGTGGAAAGGATGGACGGTCCCGGGGGAGGAAAGTCTCCCGGGACCAGAAGATCAGGCAGGGATCGCTCCAAGCTCAGAGTCGTCTCCGACCAGCGAGTCGCCTGGCAGCTCAAACCTAAGGATATTCCTCACCGGAGCCGGCGGCTCTTGATCGAGATCCTCGGGCTCGTAGCCGGCAAGCTTGGCCCAGGCCTTGGGTTCGGGAAGCTCCTTCGCGACTTGACGGTAGAGGTCGGCGTAGCTGGCTCCGATGAGCTTCAAGGCCGCGACGATCTCGCCATGGAGACGCCCGGCATCGTCGGGGCCGCAGTACTGGAGGCGGCTTGCCAGAACGGGCTCGAGCTGGCACATCCAGATCTCCGAGGCGGCCTCCTCGGCGGGGAGCTCGCAGAAGGCATGGAAGTCAGCCCACGGGTCTGAGGCCGAGCCGTAGAACCACGCTCCCTTCCGGCTTTGATGCGTGCCGAAGATCTGGGCAAGAGCCACGAGGATCGGGAAGGAGAGGGTCTTGCCGTCAAACGCCCCGAGTTGTTCCTTCGTGAGCTCGGCCATGCGGGAGATCCTGCGGTTCATGTGCTTCGTTCGACGCTCCGCGAGGAGGTCCTTGGTGGGGGCCGCTTCGATTTCAGGAGCGGATGCGTCGGTTGCAGGAGGCTCGGACATCGGCTGGCGCGGGCGAGCCGGCGAGGTGGGCTTCACCCAGATGAGACAGCCCGATTGGGGACCACCGGCAACCATCGCGGGTTGCGCGCCTTCGGTGCTCTTCTTGACTTTCTCGTAGGCATGGGCCGGCAGCAAGCCGCCACCGCGCCAGCTCGAGGGGATCTCCTCGTGCGCCATGTCGCGGGGCGCGACGAGAAGGAGGTCGGGGTGGTCAGTGCGGAGCTGCGCCGCCGTGCGTTCCGCGGATAGGTGGCATTTCTGGAGCCAGCAATTCCGGTTCAAGCAGCGGGCGTCCTTGATAGTGGCGGGGGCGTCATCTCCCTGGTTGGCGAAGAGGAGGGGTGCTGCGAGGGTGGTCAGAGGGCAGTGCGTGCAGGCACCGGCGGCCGGAAGGAGGGTATCGTCGTCGAGCGGGAAGGGAGCGCGGCTGAGACTGCGTGTCAAGTCTGCGAGATAGCGGCGCAGCTCCGGGACCGTCAAGCTCACATCCATGCCGTCGAAGTTGAAGCTGCTGAGGATCTCGTCCTGGACTTCCTGCGCCAGTTTCGCGACCTCCTCGATATGGCCAGCGGTCCAGAACCAAAGGTGATTGTCCCTCACGGCGAGCAACTCCTTCCAGGCCGGCGAGAGGTTGCTATGAATTCGTGCGCGGCAGGCAACCCAGGCTGGGGTCTGGCCGAGCTTCGCGGCGACAGCCAAAGGGTCACCCCTATGGAGGAGGAGGAGCGTGTGGACGCCGTCCGCTTCTTCGAGAGGCCGCAAGTCCTTGCGCCGGAGGTTTTCCTCGACCGTGATCTCCGCGGCCTCGGTGTCGGTCAACACGCGGACGACGGCTGGGATGTAGAGAGGGGCGGGAGCGATCGCATCGAGGTCGGGCAGATCGAGGCGTGAAGCTCGGACTCGACGCTCGCCGGCGACGAGTTGGAAGCCCTTCTCGAAGGGGCGAAGAAGGATAGGCTGGATGACACCCTTGGCCCGGATCGATCTCGCGAGCTCGACGAGCTCCGGATCTTCAGCGTCCGGGAGATAGAACCTGCGCGGCTGGTAGAGGCTGGGAGTGATATCCCGCAGAGCGATCTGTTGGACCTCGGGACTAGGTGGGGGTGGCGGCAGCTCGGGAGGACCGGCGACGGTGTCTGGCGATGCTGGTGCAAACCTGGGATTCTTAGGCATACGCAAGCTCCTTTCGTGCTTGGGGCCGTTCATGACGACCCGCCGGACCCGAGGGGACAAAGGCCGGCCGTCAAGGCCGCGCGTAGCGCGCCCGCAGGGCTTGGCCTTGCGGGCGGCCTCCCCTCGGGTACAAAGCGGGGCCGCAGGGGCGGACCCAAGGGCGAAGGAGTGGATCTATCTTTCTCTGATTGGATGTTCTTAGAGCCAGGCTGCTGGGAGCTTACTGCGCCAGAGCAGGGCAAAGCGGAAGCAGTTGGAGCAGCAGGCGTGACGGCAGCCCGGTAAAGAGACCTTGGCTCTGCAGGCGGCCAGCGACCACGCCATGGAGTCGGCCGACACCAGATAAGTGGGAAGAGATCGAAGCCCCTGTGTCTTATAGCCAAACGCGTGGAGGCGCAGGCCGTAGGCCGTGGAGAGACTCGCGAGGATTCGGCCGGCTGTTTCGGTCGCCTGCCGTCGGCAGACGCTTCCCACTCCGACCAGAGGGCGATCCCTCAAGTCAACGCCAGCCGCGCCGTACATCTCGACGTGGCGCCAGTAATCGTGGACGGCCCAGCCCTGAAGAACCGGGATCCACGGAACGTCCGGCGCAAAGTCCTCGAGCGAGAGGAAGTTGCTGACGGTCCTCTTCTGGTGTTCGTGAACCGACAGGCCGGTTTTCTTGAGAATCCACGGTTCGCACATCCAGTCTTGGGGAGCCGCGAAGTCAAGCCGTCCGATTTCCTGACAATAGAGACGGGCCTCCCGGGCGTACTGCGCGGCCGAGATCGTCCAGCGGCCCTGGAGCGAGAGCTGGGTAAAGCCACCGCTGTCGAGCGCCCATCGCGCCGTGGCTCGCGGGAAGCCGCGGCGGCCCGCGAGCCGATTCCTGGAGACAAAGAGAGGGACGGAGGCTTTGCCCAGCCAATCGGGGTGGTGGGTGCCGAGATAGAAGATGGGCTTCACGGCTCGGTCTCGTCATCCATTCACTGGGTGGCCCAAACCTCATAGATGGCCCGTCCTATACCGATGGCCGCACGGTTGGCTTCGTCGCTGCCCTCGCCGGCTCCCGCGCTCTCCAGGGCTCCTTCGATGGACAGACCGTCCACCTGGACCGAGGAAGAGACCTTGCGGGCGACGAGGTCGAGCGCTGTCTTCTGAACCGTGCCGGCGTAGTAAGGAACCTCGATCGTCACGTCCAAGGTCTGGCCGATCCGGTGGATGCGGCCGTTGGCCTGGCGCACCACGCGGGCGTCGTAGTCGAGACCTTCGACCCAGATGGCGCGGGAGAAATGAACGAGATTGTTGAGACCTGTCTGGACCGCCTTCGGGTTGGTGATGAGGATGCGCCGGCCGGGCTCGACGACGTTCTCGTTGAGCCAGTCCTCTCTGCGCGCGGCCTTGACCTTGTTGACGTCCAAGAAGACAGCGCGCTGACCGAGGTACTCCTTGAAGAGGCGGAGGTACCGGGCGGGCAGGCCTGAGCTTCCGGTGTGGCGCAGGAAGATCAGGACGTTCCGGCCCTGCTCGATCGAGGTGCGCACCCGATGGAGGACCCATCGCTCCTTGGGTGTCACCCAGGAGGCCGGAAACATCTTGGCCGCGGCGACGACAGCGCCTCCTGCGTCCTTCGGGTAGCTGAGGACGAACTCTTCAAGGTCCCCGGTCGAGCGGTCGAGGAAGGACGGCAGCTCGGCCATGGCGCCCCAGAGCTTGCCAGCGAGTTGGGTATAGCGGTCCGCCTTGATCTGACGGGTCAGCTCGGAGAGCAGGCGGCGGAACTCGGCGAGCATCTCCTGGCCGCAGCCATCATCGTCGGCAATCGTGATGGGCACGGGTAACTCGTGGCACGGCGGCAGCTCCTCGTCCAAATCCTCCTTGTGCATGATGACCGCGACAGGCAGCAGGTGGTCCAGGATGAAGCTGGGAAGCACCCCCGGGGCCTGGCCCATCTGGCGGATCTCCGGCGCTTCTCGGGTCTGTTCGCGGTCGCTGCGCGAGCCGTACCCGACCACCTCCGAAACGGCCTCGGCGTCGACCGGGACATAGATCTTGCGGTAGCCGTAGGCGGTGATGAAGGCTTGCTGCTCCCAGGGCCGGAACTGTCCTCGGAAGCGCTGGGAGAGCGCCCACATATTGGGAAACAGGGACGAGGCGTAGCCGCCCATGAGGGAGCCGGTGAGCGCGAGAGTGGGAACGCCGGGGAGCTCGACGAGCCGGTGCGCGGCTTTCTGCTGGGCGGAGCCCTTATTGGAGTACTCGTGCCACTCGTCGGCGATGAGCAGGCTGAACCTCTGCCGGCAGTGCCTGAGGATGTAGCGGGCAAGCGGGAAGCGACGGGGCTCGGGCGTGGCCTGGTAGAGGGGTTCACCACAGGGCTCGGTCTCTTCCCAACAGCCGAGCTCGTTCAACCGATCGAGAGCCCTGACCAGCGCGGGCCGGTAAGGTTTTTCTTGCTGCGGGCGTTCGAACTGGGCCGCGAGCTCCAGCAGCTCGCCGCTGCGCCGGCGGGGGACGTAGACGCTGTCGTGGTATTCGCTCTGGGCCTCCTGGAGGGCCGCGGCGGCGGTGTCGAGGAGCTGGCTGGCGCGAGCCCGAAGGCGCTCCGCGAATTCCCTTTCCAGTCCACCAGCGCGGCAGACCTGCTCGAGGGCATCCCGCAGGCGGTAGTCCGCATACGCCTCAGCCGCCAACTCGCAGAGATGAAGCGCGATGGGCCGCAGCCGGTCTCCGGTCGGGAGAGGACCTGGCGCGGGAAGCTCGGGCTCTTCCCCCTCTTCGAGATCCTCCTCGTCGGCCTCGGGGAGAGGAGGGAGCGCCTCGACGAGGATGCGGTGACGGGAGACCAGGGACCGGACCAGGGGATCATAGGGATAGGTGCCGGTCAGTACGGCCGCCAGGTCCTCGGCGATGCGAGCCGCTTCGTTGACCGGCAGGCGGCTCACGGATTCGCAGCGAGCGCGGGTCTCCGCGAGTCTCTCGGGGCACATCTCCGGCCGGGTGCCGCACCGGGGGCAGACACCACGCCAGGAGGCGCGCTGGCCGCCTGCGCCGATTCCCACAACACCGTGGCCCAGCTTGGCGGCCTCCCGGGAGAGCACGTAGATCTCGGCCTCCTGGTGGAGGTCGGCGATGCTCTCAACGGTAACCACCCGGTGATGAGGCAGGACCGCGGCGGCCTGATCCCGCCAGGACTTGAGCAGGTGCGGCGGGCAGATGATGAGCGTTCGCCGAACCGCGGAGAGCCGTGAAGTGTCAAACCCGAGGCGGCGAAGCTCCCCCACGGTAGCTCGGAAGTAGAGGGGGGAAAGCGCTCCGACGACCGACAGAGAGACCGTCGATTTGCCCGTGCCGACCTCGGCGATAGCCTGGGGGTTCTCATCCTGAGCGAGGAGCTTCAAGGCGGTGAGGATGGCGCTCCTCTGCACCTGATAGGGTTCGCGAGCGAGCGGCGGCAGCTCCATGTGGTGGGCAGGATTGGCGGGATCGTGGAGCGCCGGAAACTGCTCGCGCATGAGGAGCCCGAGGCTCTCGCCGTAGTGCTCGACCAAGTCGGCGCTGTTGAAGTCCAAAAGATCGGTTGCGCCCGAGGGAGCCGCTCCGGGCTTCAGCTCCAGAAACTCCAGCGTGTCGAGCCGGAGGACGGAAAGGCTCAGCCTGGGGCGCTGGACCTTGATGCTTCCGACCTTCTCGCCCTCCTGGTTGAAGCGCTCGTCGACCGTGTGGAAATCGCGCCGGAAGCTGCCTTTGACCAGGATCGGAGGCAGTCCGGGCCGGTTTGGCTTCAGCCTCTTGCCGTTCAGGGTTCCGACCGAGAGGGCGAGGGCGATGTGAGCCGGACGGGGCGGTTGGGCCACGGGGAACTTGGCACCGATAATGTCCCGGACGGTCCGGTTGAGACCCGTGAAGCCAACCCGGTGCCATGGCCGAAAACCGTTCAGCAGACCCTGAAGGTCAAGAGGAACCTCTTGGAGTTGGAGGCCCGCGCGATCGGCGCACACGCGCAAGACGGGATCCTCGTGCTCCCGAAGCTCCGGCATTGCGCTGGCGTCGCTCGCCCAGCGCTCACTGCGCCGCTGGTCCAGAGCGTTTTCCGGAAGCGGGGTGCCGCGTCTCCTGGCGATCAGGACGCATTGCCGAAAGGCCTGGTAGAAAGCATCCGGGAACCGCCAGGCACGGAGGTCCTGGTAGTGGCGGGAGAGGAATCCTGCGCTTGCCTCAAGAGCGTAGAACGGCACCACGAACAGGAGGACGCCTTCGCCGGGCAGGAGCGCCGCGGTCCACCGTTCGAGGAACCGCTGCTCGCGCCGGCCCTGCACCTTGTCAAAGTCATACGGCGGGTTGAGGTAGAGCAGAGACGCTCCGTCTTGGGGAGTGATGTCGAGGTGAAAGGCGTCGCAGTGGAGCGATACGTCGCGTGAGGCGCTGGAGAGACTCAGGCGAAGCCGCTGGTCTTTGGCCCGCTGCTCCTCGAACTCCACCGCATAGATCGAGGCGTCCCGCTCGCCTTTTGGAAACCAGCGCTTCCGAAGCTCCGCGATGGCGGCGCCATCCCCGGCACACGGGTCGACGAGGACATGACGCTGGTCCTGAGCGGCGAAGCTAACCAAAGAGGCCAGACTGGGCAGCAGCGGGGATGGCGTCGGGAAGTACCCGCCGAGGGCGATAGATTGCGGTCGTGCCATGGTCGGTCGTCTCCTTTTCAGAGGGAAGATGCGCAGCCGTCTGGGTCTTGAGGAACTGAGCGAAGGTCGGGTGATCGACCTTGCAGTGGAGGGCGGTCTCGAAGCCGGCCGTCTCGAGACCGAGATGGAAGAGCGTGCCCGGATCCCATTCGGAGCCGGAGGCCGTCTGGCACCAGGGTTCCCGGAGCGCGGCGCGATAGAGCTTCAGGTGGAATCCCAGGTCGTTGGCGATGGGGAGAGGCGATCGCTGATCGAGATAGGCGACGAAGTACGCCGCGACGACGGCCTCGCGGGCTTCTCGGCCCATCGCCGGGCCAATCGCCCGGGCCTGTTCGTCGACCCACCAGATGGGAGGCAGGCAGAGGAAGGAGATCTCGTCCACATCGGCCGTGGCCGGCTGGAAGCTGAAGACGGAGGGAAGGTAGGCCAGGGTGAGCGTGGCCCCCTCGCGGGCGAAGGTGTCGTAGCGGAAGCCTGCTGAACGGGGAACCTCAAAGCGGGTCGTAAGGCTGGAGTTGCCGTCGACCATAGCTGGCCGCCCGCTCCGAAGGTTGGCGGAGAAGGCGCGGGAGGCCTGTTCGGTACCCGCATAGACCAGCAGGACCTGCCGGAATGAGCGTTCCTTGGCTCCTGAGCCGAGCTCCCAGAGATCATTGGCCAGGACGTAGGCCAGCAGCGCGACGCTGAAGGAACGGCTCTTCAGGCCTTCGCGCTTCGGTTTGCTCTCGATGGTGAGGGGTTTTCTATACACGGCTCCTGTTTCGGGCGTTTGGGTCTTCCTGCCCGCCTTTCTGGACGGCGGGGCTCGGGCGGCTTCGGAGCGGTCAAGGCTCGGCCGCAGGCCGACCCGTAGGGTTTTGCCTTGACGGCTTCGAAGCTGTTCGAGACCATGGCCGCAGAAAAGGCGGGCAGGAGACCCGGAGGTCCATTCGCGGGTTGTCAGTTGGAGTCGAGGCCGGAGCTGAAAGCTTCGAAGGTTCCTGCTTCAAAGGTGGAGTC
>CAXTNS010000224.1:6930-9604 GCA_964245465.1 uncultured Thermoanaerobaculia bacterium | reverse complement strand
GGAGAGATCGGCCAGCGGCAGCGGGACCGTGGCCGGCGGAGCGATCACCTGCATGGGCTCTCCGTCGATGGCTGGGAACGAGGTCCGCAGCACCTCATGCCGGGCGACGAGCGCCGCCAGGGCCTCTTCGAGAGCGGCCCGGTCGAGCTGCCCGCGCAGGCGCACGGCCACCTGCATGTTGTAGGTGGCCGTACCCGGCGCGAGCTGCTCCAGGAACCAGAGCCGCTGCTGAGCGAACGACAGGGGCAGGCGGGCTCCGGGCCAGCGCTCGCCGGGAACGATCGGCGTCCAGACCGGCTCCTCGTGCAGGCGCATGTCATAGCCGAGGGCCGCCGCAAGATCGCGCGTAACGTCCCCCAGGTCCGTTTCTTTCAAGCGCTCCCGCCAGTTCGCGAAGCCTTCGGCCATCCCGCCGTTGAGGAGCATGTCGGGGTGGAGCTCAATCCCCACGAGGCGGCAGATCCTCTCAAGCGGCTCGCGGGGCGAGGCGGCGAGATCCTCGAAGCGCACCACGCACTGCCGGTGCGGCGGGACACGGCCCAGGAGCTCGCGGATGTTCTCGTGGCCGATCGTCCAGACCATCTCCGCCAACTGCCGGGATGGCATGCCGGGTTCGACGCCGAAGAGCGCCGGATCGAGACCGGCGTCCTCGCACGAGGCGATCGCTGCACAGGGATGGCGTAGCAGATGGACGTAGAAAGGCTCCTCGAAGTCCTCCTCGCAACGGCGCAGCTTCTCCGGATCGAGAGAGTAGGAGGCGGTCGCGTCCACCAGGGTGCGGCCCGCGACCGCCTCCTGAAGTGTGCTGAAGCCGAGCAGCTCCATCTCGGGAGGCGCGAAGAGCCCCGGGTTGCCGGCCAGCATCGCCCGCAGCAGGTCCGAGCCCGAACCCAGCGGCGAGAGCACGAAGACGGCGCGCGGATTCTTCCGCCGGCGTGCCGATCCCGGCCGGAAGGTCCGCCGCATGCGCTCAATCGCCTCGGAGTCGACGCGCGCGGCCGACTGCTCCCCCCTGCCGGTCGCCAGGACACCTCCGAGCCGGGCCACCGTGGCCGGGTAGCGCGTCTCCAGAGAGGCCGCGAGACGCTCGATCGTGGGGTGGTCGAAGAGGGTGCCCACCCCGATGTCCTGCGCCAGCCGCTCCTGCAGCAGGTTGGTCAGGATCGCCACCTGGATCGAGTTGCCGCCGCGATCGAAAAAGTTGTCCTCGACCCCGACCCGGTCGACCTGCAGGACCTGCTTCCAGAGATCCGCGAGAAGCTGTTCGAGCGATGTCCGGGGCGCTACGAAAGGCCGCTCCCCGGCCGGGTGCCCGCCAGCGGCGCTGATCCCGGCCAGGACCCGGACGTCGACCTTGCCGTGAGCGGTGAGGGGCAGCTCGGCGAGCACCAGCCAAGCGGCGGGAACCATGTAGTCGGGGAGCTTCTCCCGCAGGAAGTCTGCGAGCCCGCCCGGGGGAATCGCCGCGCCGGCATGCGGGACCAGATAGGCCGTCAGGCGGTCGCCGCCCGCCAGGACGACGGCCTGGCGCACGGCCGGATGCGCCGCCAAGGTGGCTTCGATCTCCCCCAGCTCGATGCGGAAACCGCGGACCTTGACCTGGTGGTCGGTCCGGCCCAGGAACTCCAGATAGCCGTCGGGCAACCAGCGCACGAGGTCGCCGGTGCGATACCAGCGGCCACCGTCGAACGGGGCGTATTTCGCCGCCGTCAGCTCCGGCCGCCCGAGATAACCGCGGGTGACCCCCGCGCCGCCCAGCCAGAGCTCGCCCGGAACGCCAATCGGGACCGGCCGGCCGGCCGGATCGCAGACTGCCACCGCCGTGTTCGGCAGAGGCCGGCCCAGCAGGTTGCGCCCTTCGGCGAAACGCGCGTCCGGCTCGCAACTCGTGGCGAGGATGGCCGCCTCGGTAGGCCCGTAGAGGATGGTGCAGCGGGCGGACGGGAACGCCTCGGTCATCTCCGCCAGGAGGTCGGGCGGCACCGCGTCGCCACCGACGAACGCCCTGCGGAGCCGCGGAGCTCCTCCCTTGCGCCGCGCGGCCTCGGCGATCTGGCGCATGACCGCGGGGACCGCGTGGAGCAGTGTCATGGCGGGCAGGGCTGTCACCAGGCGCGCCAGGTCGAGGGTGGGCCGCAGGTCGAAGATCTCGACGGTGCCGCCGGCGAGGAGAGGCGCCATCAACTCGAACAGGAAGATGTCGAAGGTGAACGGCGCGAGGCACGGCATCCGGTCGCCGGCACGGAACCCGAAGCGCTCCTGCACCGCGGCGAGCGTGTGGGCGAGGTTGCCATGCTCGACGAGCACCGCCTTCGGCATCCCCGAAGTGCCGGAGGTATAGATCAGGTAGGCCGGGTCGCCGGGCTCGGTCGGGCGGCCCGGCCCAGCCCCGGTGAGGCCGGCGGTCTCCTCCTCTCCGGCGAAGATCCAGCGGATGCCGTCGAGCGGCAGGCCCGAGGACTCCGGCACGCCGCGCCGCGTGACCACCAGCGGCGGAGCGCCGCCGGTCCGCAGCGCATCGTCGATCATGAAGCCCAGGCGCGCGGCCGGCAGCCCCGGGTCGAGCGGCACGTAGGCTCCACCCGCCTTCCAGATCGCCAGGACCGCCACCGGCAGCTCCGGCGAGCGCTCGAGGAGCAGCCCCACCCGCACCTCGGGTCCCACGTCCAAGGCG
>CAXTNS010000224.1:0-6920 GCA_964245465.1 uncultured Thermoanaerobaculia bacterium | reverse complement strand
CAGTCCCCATGCCAGGACGTCGGAGCGCCGGTCGAGCTCCGAGAACGAGAGCGTCTCTCCCGTGCAGACCACGGCCGGAGCGTCAGGGGTCCGCGCCGCCTGCGCGGAGAAGCGTTCGTGGACCGGCATCCCGGCGGCGGCCACCACCGGCGGGTTCCACTCCAGCCGAAGCTGGTGGCGCTCCGCCTCGGTGAGCAGGGGGAGCTCGGACAGCGGGCTGTCCGGCGTGGCCAGGATCCCGGCCACCAGAGTCCGCAGGTGGCCCGTGAAGCGGGCGATGGTCGAGGCGTCGAACAGCTCCCGGTTGTAGCCCCAGCCGCCGGCCAGCCCACGGCCGTCCTCCTGCGCGTGGAGGGCGAGGTCAAACTTGACCGTGTCGGTTTCGCTGGCGAGCAGGGACAGGGTCAGGCGCGGCAGCTCCAGGGTCGCCGCCGGGGCGTTCTGCAGCGCGAGCAGGATCTGGAACAGCGGCGTGTGCGCGAGCGTACGCTCCGGCTGCAGCTCATGGACCAGCTTCTCGAACGGGAGATCCTGATGCGCGTAGGCCTCCAGCGTGAGGTCGCGCACCCGGCGCAACAGGTCGGAGAATGGGAGGTCTCCAGGGGTGCGGACGCGCAACACCAGAGTGTTGACGAAGAAGCCGATCAGGTCTTCGGTCTCGGCCCGGTTGCGATTGGCGATCGGTGTGCCGACGGGCAGGTCGTCCCCACCGGTGACCCGGTGGAGCAACGTTCCGTAGGCCGCGAGCAGAGTCATGAACAGGGTGGTGCCGTGACGGCGCCCCAGGTCGCGCAGACGTTCCAGGACCCGCGGGCCGAAGCGGAACGGATCGCTCTCCGCGCCGCTAAAACGCCGCGCCGCCGACCGCGGCCGATCGGTCGGCAGATCGAGCAGGGCCGGCGCGCCGGCCAAGCGCTCGCGCCAGAAGCGGACCTGGGTTTCCAGGACCTCACCGGAGAGCCATTGCCGCTGCCAGAGGGCAAAATCGGCGTACTGCACTGGGAGAGGAGAAAGCGGCGACGGCCGTCCTGCGGCGAAAGCGGGGTAGAGGGCGCCCAACTCGCGGATGAGCACGCCCATGGACCAGCCGTCCGCCACGATGTGGTGGAGGGTGAACAGGGCGACGTGGCGCTCTGCGCCGAGCCGCAGCAGGACCACCCGAACCAGAGGACCACGGGCGAGATCGAACGGCTGTCCCCCCTCCTGAGCGGCGAGGGCGCGCATCTCCCGCTCGCCGAGGTCGCCGGGCAGCCCGGCCAGGTCCACAACCGGCGGATCGAGGGCGAGCGACGGCCGGATCACCTGGGCCGGATGGCCGCCCACCGTGGGGAATGACGTGCGCAGGGCTTCGTGACGGGCTGCGATCGCGCGGAGGCTCGCCGCGAGAGCGCCGTATGACAGCGATCCGCGCAGCTCGACCGCCAAGGGGATGTTGTAGCTCGGCGTCCCCGGACCGAGCTGCGCCAGGAACCAGAGCCGCTCCTGAGCGAACGACAGGGGGAGCTCGGCGCCGCGCGGCGCCGGCAAGATCGCGGGGGCCTCGACGCCTCCCTCGCCGAGCATCGCGCCGATCCGCGCGGCCATGTCGGCGACCGTCGGCTCTTCGAACACGAGGCGCAACGGCAGCTCGATCCCGAAGGCGGCGCGCGCACGGGCGATCACCTGGGTGGCAAGCAGCGAGTGACCTCCCAGGTCGAAGAAATCGTCGTGCACGCCGACCCGTTCGAGCTTGAGGACCGCCGCCCAGATCTCCGCCAGGAGCTCCTCGATGGGGCTGCGCGGAGCCACAGGGTGGCTGTCGCCGCCGCTCCTGCGCTCCGGCGCGGGGAGCGCCCGGCGATCGATCTTGCCGTTCGACGTGAGCGGCAGGGAAGCCAGGAACACCCAGTCGGCGGGGAGCATGTACTCGGGGAGCCTCTCCCCAAGGTGGGCACGCAGCCGGGCCGGGTCCGGCGCGGCTCCCGGCGCGGCTACCACGTAGGCGACCAGCCGCCGGTTCCCCGGCGTATCTTCGCGCGCCAGGACGACGCCGTCCTGCACCACCGGCAGCCACGCCAGCGCCGCCTCGATCTCGCCCAACTCGATGCGGTGGCCGCGCACCTTGACCTGGTGATCGACGCGGCCGAGAAACTCGATGCGGCCGTCCGGCCGCAGCCGGGCGAGGTCGCCGGTCCTGTAGAGGCGCTGGCCAGTGCCGTCCAACGCCGGGGCGAACGGAGCGGGCAGGAAGACCTCGGCCGTCCGGCCGCCATCGTCCAGGTAGCCACGGCCAACGCCGACGCCACCCACGAAGATCTCGCCGGGCACGCCGATGGGAACCAGCCGCTGCCACCGGTCGAGGACGTAGAGCCGCATGTTGACCACCGGGCGGCCGATGGGGGTGATCCCCTCGGGCAGCGGACCGGCGGCCCGCAGCAGGTCGTGCGTCACGTCGTCTGAGCATTCCGTAGGACCGTAGGCGTTGACCAGCGGGATCCTGGGATAGAGCGCGAGCCAGCGCCGGCAGACATCGGGCGGCAGCGCCTCGCCGGTGACGATCATCCAGCGCAGGCGGGAGAACGGCGGGCGGGATTGGGGCCACGCCTCCACCTCGTCGAGGAGCGACCGCAGCAGCGAGGGCACGGTTTCGAGCACCGTCGCGCCGGCGCGCTCCGCCTCCGCCGCGAGCCGCAACGGATCATGCGCCACCTCATCCGCCACGATGTGCACCCGGCCGCCCACCACCGAGGCGGCCAGGAACTGCCAGACGGAGATGTCGAAGCTCTGCGAGGCGTTCTGCACGATGACGTCTCCGGAGCCCAGGCCGAGCGCCATGACCTTGGCCCACAAGTGATTGATCATGCCCCGATGCTCGACCATCGCCCCCTTGGGAATGCCGGTCGAGCCCGAGGTGAAGATGGCGTAGGCCAGGCTCTCCGCGACCGCGCGGACAGGGGGGAACGGCGCGTTGAAGCCGTCATCCTCCAAGAGGTCCTCCAGCCAGAGCAGGCGCGGCTGCGGCCTCTCCGGCAGCTCGCCGAACGCCCGCTCCACCCGGAGCGCGAGGACGCGCGCGGCGAGGACGCAGCCCGCGCCGCTGACGGCGACCACCTGGGCCGTCCGCCGTGGCGGATGGCTGGGATCGAGCGGCAAGTAAGCTCCTCCTGCCTTGAAGACACCCAGCATGGCGGCAAGGAAATTGAGACCGCGCGGCGCGTAGATGGGGACCAGGGAATCCGGACCAACCCCCTCGGCCGCGAGCTCTCGGGCGACACGGCTCGCCCGCCGGTCGAGCTCGGCGTAGGTGAGGCTCGCCCCGCCGGAGGTCGCGGCGATCCGCTCCAGCCAGACGGAGGCCCCCGCCGCGAAGAGCTGCGGGAAGGCAGCGTCCAGACCGGGCACGACGGCGGAGCTGTCGTTCCACTCCACGGCAAGTTGCTGGCGCTCGGCCTCGGTGAGCAGTGGCAGGTCGGACAGCCGGGTCTCGAGATTCGCGACGGCGGCGGCAACCAGGGTCTGGTAGTACCCGACGTAACGCTGGATCGTGGCCGGCTCGAACAGGTCGGAGTTGTACTCCCAGAAACCGCGCAAACCCGTCGGCGTCTGGTGCAAACTGAAGGCGAAGTCGAAGTTCGCCATGCCGCGTTCGGTAATGAACGGCTCCAGGGTGAGGCCCGGCAGCTCCAACTCTCCCATGGGAGCGTTCTGGAGCACGAAGACGGTCTGGAAGATCGGCGAATAGGCGAGGCTGCGTTCGGGATGCAGCTCCTCGACGAGCTTCTCGAAGGGCAGGTCCTGGTGCGCGTAGGCGTCGAGCGCGGACTCTTTCGTCCGAGCGACGAAAGCGCGGAAGGTGGGGTCGTCCGTCAGGTCCGCCCGCAACGCGAACACATTCACGAAAAAGCCGATCAGGTTCTCCGTCTCGGCCCGGTTGCGGTTGGCGACCAGCGAGCCCACCACCAGATCCTCTTGGCCGGAGAGCCGGGCCATCAGGATCTCGAAACACGCCATGAGCAGCATGAACGGGGTGGTTCCCAACTGGCGGCTCAGCTCGGCGACCCGGAGCGAGAGGGCCTCTCCTACCCGCACCGAGACACGCGATCCCTGGAAGGTCTGCAGCGGTGGCCGCGGCTTGTCCAGGGGCAGGTCGAGAAACAGCGGGGCCCCTTGCAGACGGCGGCGCCAGAAGTCGAACTGCTCCTGCAGAACCTCGCCGACCAGATAGCGACGTTGCCAGATCGCGAAGTCGGCGTACTGCAGCGGCAGCGCCGGCAGCGATGGTTGCCGCCCTTCCACGAAGGCGGCGTAGAACGTCACGAGCTCGCGCACCAGAACTCCCATCGACCAGCCATCCGAAATGATGTGGTGCATGGCGAAGAGGAGAGCGTGATGGTCCTCTTCCAGACGCAGCAAAATCCCCCGCAGGAGGGGGCCCCGCGTCAAGTCGAAAGGACGCCGGACGTCGTCGGTCCGCAACCTGCCCAGCTCCCCCTCAAGCTGCTCGGCCGGGAGCCCCCCGAGGTCGACGACCGGTAGGTCCTGGCGCATCGGGGGAGCGATCACCTGCATCGGCTGGCCGTCGAAGCCACGGAACGTGGTGCGCAACGTCTCGTGGCGGGCGATCAGAGCGCAGAGGCTCTCCACCAGCGCCGGCCGGGAGAGCCGGCCGCGCAGCCGGATGGCGATGGGCATGTTGTAGAGGGTGTTGCCTGGCAGCAACTGCTCGATGAACCAGATCCGCTCCTGGGAGAAGGAGAGCGGCAGTGGACCGTCGCGACGCGCGGCCGCGATGGTGGCCGGGCTCTGGGCGTCGGCCTGCCCGGCCGAGAAAAGCTCCCGCGCGCTGATCGCCTGGGCGGTAGAGGCGATCGTCCGGTGTCTGAACAGATCTCGCAACGACATCTCGACCCGGAACGTCGACAGGATCCGCGAACGCACCTGGGTGAGCATCAGCGAATGCCCACCCAGATCGAAGAAGTCGTCATTGACGCTGATCGACGCGATTCCCAGCACGTCGGACCAGAAGCCGGCGAGGATCTCCTCGTACGGAGTGCGGGGGGCCACAAAGCTGCCGCCCGTCGCGGGCGAGGCGAGATCCGGAGCCGGCAGCGCCCGGCGATCGATCTTGCCGTTGGGTGTCAATGGCATGGCGCCGAGCATCACGAAGTTGCCCGGTACCATGGGGGCGGTCAGCTTCTCCGTCAGGTGGCGCCGCAGCTCGGAGATCAGTTGACCGGTAACTTCGCCTCCCGTTCCGGCTGCCGCGGATTGCGCATAGACTGGATCAGGGACCACGTAGGCCACCAGATGAGGATCGCCCACGGCACTCTCGCGGGCCACGGCCACCGCCTGCTGGACCGCTGGATGCGCCTGGAGCTGGGCCTCGATCTCGCCGAGCTCGACGCGGAAGCCCCGGATCTTGACCTGGTGGTCGATCCGCCCAAGGAAGTCGATCTCGCCGCTGGGCCGGTAGCGCGCCAGGTCCCCGGTGGCATAGAGCCGGGTTCCCGTCGGGCCGAACGGATCCGGGATGAAGCGGACCGCCGTCAGCTCCGGCCTTCCCCGGTAGCCGCGCGCCAAGCCGGAGCCGCTAATGTAGAGTTCCCCCGGCACTCCCACCGGCACTGGGTGCAGCTCCCCATCGAGGAGGAGGATCGTGGTGTTGGCAATGGGCAGTCCCAAGCGTACCGAGACGTCGCCGCCAGCTTCCGAAGCCGGGGCGACGCGACCGGCAGAGGACCAGATCGTGGTCTCGGTCGGACCGTAGAGGTTCCAAAGCTCGCCCACCCGCTCGCTCAGGGCCGTCGCCAGATCCCGGGGCAGCGCCTCGCCTCCGCACCACGCCCGCAGCCGCAGGTCGCCCTGCCACCCGGCATCCAGGAGCATCCTCCAGGTGGCAGGCGTCGCCTGGAGAACGGTCGCTCCACACTTGGAGAGGCGGACGGCGAGGAGGGAGCCGTCCGAGGCCTCGTCGCGGCTCGCCAGCTCCACCCGCCCTCCCGCCAGCAGGGGCAGGTAGAGCTCGAGCCCGGCGATGTCGAAAGAGAGCGACGTCACCGCCAGCAGGCGGTCCTCGGCTGCGAATCCGGGCCGCCGGCGCATCGACTGCAAGAAGTTCATGAGGGCGCCATGCGACACCTGGACTCCCTTGGGCCTGCCGGTGGAACCGGAGGTGAAGAGGACATAGGCGAGATTGCCGGGCACCGGGCCACCGGGCGGAAGAGGATCGGCCGCGTTCTCCTCGATGACCTCGCGATCGGCATCGAGGAGCACAGTCCGTGGCGGCCGTCCGGGCAGGCCGGCAAACAGCGCCGCATCCAACACGGCGTCGGTCATCAGCACCGTGGCGCCCGAGTCCTCGAGGATGATCGCCAGCCGGTCCCGCGGATAGGCGGGGTCCAGGGGGACGTACGCGCCGCCCGCCTTGAGAATGCCGAGGAGGGCCACCACCATCTCCGCAGAGCGCTCGAGAGAGAGGGCCACGAGGATCTCCGGTCCAACGCCGAGCCGGCGCAGATGACGGGCGAGCCGGTTCGAGCGGACGTCCAGCTCCCGGTACGTCAGTCTCCGCTCGGAGTCGACCAGCGCCCCGGCTTCCGGCGTGCGCGCCGCCTGCCGCTCGAACATCTGATGCACGCAGAGGTCGGAGACCGCTGCCGTGACCGTATCGTTCCACTCCACCAGGATCAGCTGCTCCTCGCTCTCGGTCAGCAGCGCCAGATCCGACAGCCGCCGTTCAGAGTCCTTCGCCATGGCCTCCAGCAGCCGAACGAAGTGACCCAGAAGGCGGTGGACCGCCACGGCCTCGAAACGGCCTGCGTCATAGGTGATCTCCACCGCCAGTCCGTCGCGCGGCTCGAGCACCGCCAGGAGCGGAACACTCGTCTTGTCGAACGCAGCGACCGGGTGTAGACGCGGCCCCTCCCCCTCGTCGAGCCCCC